>CAZMIS010000123.1:0-10245 GCA_964566325.1 uncultured Anaerolineales bacterium | reverse complement strand
TGCCCACCAGCTCCCGCCTGAGCGCCTGGGCTGCCGCGGTCACTGCGCCGCCGACGAAATAGGTGGCGCGTGACGCGCCCTGGATGCCGCTGTCAGGGACGCGTGCCGTGTCGCCGTTGACCACCTCCACCCGCTCGCGCGGGACGCCCAGGGCTTCGGCGGCCAACTGGGAAATGGCCGTGGTGATTCCCTGGCCGTAGTCGGCCGCGGTGCAATAGACGACGAAATGGCCGTCTCTGGCGAGCTCGGCGTGGGCCTCGATCCGAAGCGAACCCGACTTGCCGAAGCGGTACCACATCCCCGCCAGGCCAACGCCGCGACGAACGGCCTGCGGCGGCACCGACCGGTTGAACACGTCGGCGTCGGCCTCGCAAGCCCTGTAGTGCGGCCGGATGGCTTCAAGCACCTGCTCGAAGCCCAGTGTCTCGCCCACAGGATAGCCGAGGAAGGATGGCTCACCTGTGCGCAGGCCGTTCTGCAGCCGGAACGCCAGCGGATCCATCCCCAGCCGTTCGGCCAACTCATCCAGTGCGCACTCGGTGGCGAATGCCGACTGCGTCGTGCCGAAGCCGCGGAACTGGCCGCCCTTGGGGCCGTTCGTGTAGACCGCCTGCGCAGAGGCGTCGACCGCCCGCCAGCGATAGGGCCCGCCGCTGGCCGTCACCGCGTAGTTCGGGATGAACTGGCCGCCTGAGTCGTAGCCGCCGGTGTCTGCGTCGATGCGGACCCGGATGCCGGTCAACAAGCCGCCCGCCGTCGCACCGATCTTGTTGCGAATGACATACGGGTGGCGCTTGGGCGAGGCAGAGAACGACTCGCTACGGCTGTAGACCAGCCGCACGGGCCGGCGCACGGTGTGCACCATGAGCGCGGTGGCGATGAATGGCCAGGGGTCCTGCTTTCCGCCGAACGATCCGCCGGTGGGCGGTGTGATCACCCGCACGCGCTCCATGGGCAGGCCGAGCGCGTTGGCGATGTACTTCTGTTGGTAGAATGGCTCATGGTTGCCGCCCACCACGGTGAGCCGGCCTCCCTCGTCGTAGTGGCCCAGCAGCGCCTCGCGCTCCAACGCCGAATGCTCCAGGAATGCCGTCCGGTATTCGTGCTCGACCACGACGTCCGATGCTGCGAATGCAGCCTCCAGGTCGCCATGGGCCACTGCATACGTCGCCAGGACGTTGTTCCCGCGGCCGGCGATGTGGACTGCGCCCGGCTGCAGGGCCTCGGCCGTCTCGAAGAGGTGCGGCAGGATGTCGTAGCCGGCCTCGATCGCGGCCACGCCGGCCCTCGCCGCAGCAGCCGTATGCGCCACCACCAGGGCGACAGGGGCTCCGACCATGCGGACCGTGGCGCCCACCGGGGCCAACACAGGTTCCTCCTGGCTGTAGTCTCCCAGGCCATTCTCACCAGGGACGTCGAAGGCCGTCAGCACGGCCGCGACGCCCGGCACGCGCGTCGCGGGTTCCGTGCTCAGCGAGACCAGGCGTGCATGGTGATGGGGCGAGCGCAGCACCGCGCCGTGAAGCAGGCCCTTCATGGCGATGTCTTCGACGTAGCGCGCCGTGCCGGTCACCTTCGGGATCGAGTCCGTGCGGAGAGGGCTGCCGCCGATGGCCTCCCGGGCGGCCGAAGGTTGGCCTTCGCCCCCGGCCTTGAGCTGCGAAGTGCCGCCGACGCGTCCTTGCCCGCGCGACGCAGCCAGCCTGACGGCCTCGATGATCTTGACATAGCCCGTACACCGGCAGAGGTTGCCCTCCAGTGCGTCGATGATCTGTTCGTCGGAGGGATGGGGCACGCGATCCAGGAGTCCCTTGGCGGCCATCAACATGCCGGGCGTACAGAAGCCGCACTGCACCGCGCCGCACTCGATGAACGCGGCCTGAAGCGGGTGCAAGCGCTCGAGAGGAGCCCCTTCGCCCGCCTGCGCAACGCCGGGCGCCAGGCCTTCGACCGTCTCGACGGAGCGCCCGGCCACCTTGCCAACCGGCGTCAGGCATGAGCGCACGGCCCGTCCATCCAGCAGCACGGTGCACGCGCCGCATTCACCCTCGTGGTCGCACCCCTGCTTGGCGCCGGTTAGTCCCAGGTCTTCACGCAGGACATCGAGGAGGGGACGAACCGGGTCCGCTTCGACCGTGACGGGGTTGCGGTTGACGAGGAATGAAATGACGGCCATGTGGTCTTTCCGGGAAAAAGGACGGTGATGGTCCCCCAACCTTGCTATGCGATGACGATCCGTTGCACACGCCGAATTGTACCACGTTTCGGTCGAAATGGTCTCCCGCCCGGCAGCAGGCCCGGGTCGGTCAGAACCCGCGGGCGCAGTCTTCCTGAGCTCGACGAGGCTCGCGTGCGCGCAGGCAACGCGGGTGGCGCATGCGCGCGTGCGGGTGTAGAATAGGGCCCAACCACGCACTCAAAGGAGAGTCAAGCATGCAATCGAAGTTATTCAACGTCGCACTCGGCCAGGCGCCGGCCGACCTCGTCATCACGAACGGCCAACTGGTGAACGTGCTGAGCGGGGAGATCTACCCCGGCGGGGTGGCCATCGCGGGCGACCGCGTGGCCGCGATCGGGGAGGTCGGGTACGCGATCGGGGAGGGCACCCGGGTCATCGACGCCGGGGGCAACTACATCGTCCCCGGGTTCGTCGAGGGCCACATCCACCCCGAAAGCGCCAACCTGACCCCCGCGCGCTTCGCGGAGGTCGTGCTGTGCCACGGCACCACGAGCGTCTTCACCGACCTGCACGAGATCGGCGTGGTGACCGGGATGGCCGGCATGGAGGCCGCGCTGCGCGAAGGGCAGCAGACGCCACTCAAGCACTACTGGGTCGTTCCCTCGCATGTGCCCTTCTCCCCCGGGCTGGAGACGAGCGGCGGATCGATCGACTCGTCCGTGATCGCTCCCGCCATGCAGCGGCCCGACGTGGTGGGCCTCGGCGAGGTGGTGTCGCAGTACGTGCTGTTCGGCCTGGAGGACCTGCAGCGGTCCATGGAGGCGACGCGTGCGGCCGGCAAGGTGCTGGCAGGACATGCGCCGGAGACCAAGGGCCCTGCGTGGAGCGCGTACGTCACCACGGGCGTGCTGAACGACCACGAGGCGCTGGAGGCCGAGGAGGTGATCGACCGCGTGCGCAACGGCGTCCACGCCCAGCTGCGCCACAACCTGATCGTCCCCACGCTGCCCGGCCTGCTCAAGGCCGTCAGCGAACATCATGCCGACACCCGCCTGATGTCGCTGGTGACCGACGACACGACCGCGATCGCCCTCACGCAGGACGGCCACCTGGACTACCTCGTGCGGCTCGCGCTGGCGCAGGGCGTGCCGTTCCTCACCGCAATCCGGATGGTCACGCTCAACGCGGCCGCATCCTTCCGGAAGGACAACGAGCTCGGCGCGCTGGCGCCCGGGCGGCCGGCGGACGTGAACATCGTCACGGGACCCGAGGACTTCAAGGTGTTGAAGACAGTTGCCGGGGGCAGGCTGGTCGCGGAGGACGGCAGGCTCGTCGATCCGGTGCAGCTGCCGGAGCACGACCCGGTGCTGCTGCACACCTTCAGCCTGAAGGCGCCGGTGAGCGCAGGGGATCTCGTGATCCCCGCGCCGGGGGGCGCGACCGCGGCGAAGGTGAAGATCATGCGCACCCTGCCGTGGGTGCCGATCACCGAGGGCGGGGAGGCGACGCTGCCCGTGGTCGACGGCCACCTGGGTCCGGACGTGGCCCAGGACCTCGTGCACATCGCGGTGGTGGAGCGGCACCATGCCACGGGGAACATCGGCAAGGCCTTCATCGGCGGGTTCGGCCTCCAGCGCGGCGCGCTCGCGTCGAGCATCGGGCACGACAGCCACAACATCGTCGTGATGGGCGTCGATCCGGCGGAGATGGCGGTGGCCGCCAACCGGGTGGCCGAGATGGAAGGCGGCATCGTCGCGGTCGACCGGGGCCAGGTGCTCGCGGAGATCGCGCTGCCCGTGTGCGGCCTGCTCACCGACGTCGACGCGTGGAAGCTGAGCGAGCAACGCCAGAAGGTGCTCGACGTGGCACGCGGGCTGGGCTGCACCGTGCCCGAGCCCTTCATGTTCCTGTCGTTCATCACGCTGGCCGCGATCCCGGCCTTCGCCATCACCGACAAGGGGTTCGTCGACTGCTTCCAGCAGACCATCGTCGACCCGGTGGAAGCCTGGGCCTGAGCCGGCGAGTGGACCGACCATGAACAACGTCAATGACGATGCACGCGGCAACACGATCCTCTTCGTTTCGCACTGCATCCTGAACCAGAACGCCAAGGTGCGCGGGATCGCCACGCACCCGGGCGCGGTCCGCCCGATCGTGGAACTGCTGCTGGAGCGCGGGGTGGGCATCTACCAGATGCCGTGCCCGGAGATGTCCTACCTGGGCGCGATGCGCTGGGGGCAGGTGCGCGACCAGTACGACTCGCCCATGTTCCGGCGCTTCTGCCACGGCCTGGCGCAGCAGACGCTGGAGCAGGCGATCGAGTATCGCCGCGGGGGCTACCAGGTCCTGGGCTTCGTCATGGTGGACGGGAGCCCGGTCTGCGGGCTGCGGCGAACGCCCCAACCCGCCATCGAGGGCGAGATGTGGGGCGGCATGACGCGGTACATCCCGACCCAATACTTTGCCCCGGGGCAGGGAGTCTTCTGCGAGATCCTGCGGGCTGAGGCGGCGCGCCTCGGCCTGACCGATGTCCCGTTCGTGAGCACGCCCGAGGTTCCGGATGCCGGTTCGTTCGACGAGGCGCTGCGGGCGATCCGCGCGCTGCTTCCCGGAGGGTGAGGGCATGAACTCGTTGGAGCGACTGATCGCCGCGGGGCAGGGCGAGCCGACCGACTGCGTGCCGGTGGCGCCCGGCGTCGGCCACTACGCCGCGTTCCGGGCCCGCCGGCCGATGACGGAGGTCGCGTTCGACCCCGAACTGATGGCGGACGTGGTGCTACAGAGCCTCGCCCGCCACGGCTACGACTCCTGCAGCCCCATCACCGACTACGGCATCGGGACGGAAAGCATGGGCAGCACTGCGGTCGTGCGCGATTGGGAACAGACGTACGTGGCCGGCTTCGCGGTCGAGTCGAAGTCCGACGCGGCGCGGCTGCGCTTGCCCGATCCGCTGAGGGACGGGCGCATGCCCGTGATCATCGGGTGCGAGCAGATCCTGGTGGAGCGGGTGGGCGCGACGGCCGGCGTCAACGGCGCGTTGGCCGGCCCGCTCTCGTTTGCTGCGAACCTGCGCGGGCCCCATCAGATCCTGTACGACGTGCTGGAAGAGCGACAGCTCGTCACCGACCTGGTTCGCATCTCGCTCGAGGCGGCGAAGTCGTTCGGCGAGGCGCAGATCGTGCACGGCGGCGTGAGGACGGTGAACATCTACGAGCCGATCACGACCCTGATCTCCACTGCGTGCGGGGACGAGTTCAGCTTTCCGTACCTCGCAGAGTTGATCCGTCACCTGCACGGCCTGGGTGCGAAGGTGCTGCTGCACATCTGCAACGACACCACCCGCCTGCTGGAGCGGATGGTCGACGTGGGTGCGGACATCCTCAGCCTGGACTGGCAGGTCGACCTCGGCCGGGCCAGGCAGGTGGCGGGGACGCGTGCGTCCGTCTCGGGCAGCGTCGCGACGCACAACCTGGCGATGGCCGGCCCGGACGCGATCTATGTGGAGGCGTGCCGCTGCATCGAGCGCGGCGCGGGGCAGGGGCGATACACCCTCAGCTCGTCGTGCGAGGTGCCGATCGAGACGCCGCCCGAGAACATCGACGCGATGGTGCGCGCGGCCCGCGAGTTCGGCGCGGCGTTCCTGCAGGGGGTGCACGCGGAGGAGGGTGCCGCGCCCGCTTGAGAGGTTAGGGGTGCGCGGTCGCCGCGGCATGAGCTGCGCGGCGGCGACCGCGTACCCTGACGCGGCTGCGCCCGCGCCGACGCGTTGCGCGCGGGCAGGCGTCGGGCGCCTCTATCCGCCGCGACCGAACGGTTGGGGTTACTCGTTCACGATCGCCTCGATCTCATTCAGCCAGACATCTGACATTCTCGCCGCTGCTTCGGGCTTCAAGCGGTTTGCGTTACGTCGCCGGGTTCCCAGTCCGGCATTCGTCGATGCCATGACGAAGGTTGCACCCATGCACGGAACGCTGTAGCGGGCCATGGCTGGACCTTCTGAGCGTCATTGTCGCGCGGTGGCGTTGGTGATGGTGCACGGAGCGCTAATCAGCGTTTACGAGCGCGGAGGGTGCTGCAGTTCCTGCCGCAACAGCCGGTAGAAGGCCTCCACGGCTTCCTTCTCATACCAGGGACGGTGACCGCAGTGCGCTAATAGCACGAACTTGAAGTCGCTCAGGACCATCGACAACGGTTTGCTGACTCCCGCTGCCGGATGGGGATCATAGTCTCCGTGTATCGCAGTGACCGGGCAAACGATCTTTCTCCCCGCTTCAATGAGACTGCCGGCTCTTCGCATCGCGTCCGCTTCGGGCCAAACCTTTTCGTAGATGTCCGGCCCGAACTCCGACAGATCGAGATCGTCCGCGTCGTTGTGAACGATGGGGTCATATGAGTCAGCCCGATCGATGATCGCTCCGAACTCCTTGAACACGGAGCTACTGGCACCGCCTGCATGCAGCAGCGACATGATCTCTTCCACCCGGTCTCTTTCCCTCTCCGACATTCTGGAAAGCCGCGTTTTCATGATCCCTTCCGCATACTCGGGATCGAAGGGTCCGCTGCTGATGAGGATCAGCTTCCTGACGAGTAGTGCCTCTTGAGCAGCCAGCAAATAGGACAACCAGGCTCCCCACGACCAACCCGCCAGGACGACAGGCGTGGCGGCGAATTCCTCTATGGCTCGCTTCAGCTCATCGATTTGACCTTGCACGGTATTGGCCGTCTGAAGCGGTTCGATCACGCCGAAATCGGACGACAGCTGCTCAGAGACAGGTCTCATGCCTCCTGGTGCTCCCGGGCCTCCATGAACGAGCACCACGTTGCGTGGCCGGTCACCGTACGTTCTTACCCTCAAGGGTCATCTCCTTGTCTGATCTTCCACTGCATAACAAAAAGGCCACCCAACCACTGATTCCAGTGGCGGTGGCCCTTAGGTGTGGATGAGTCGCCAGGGACTCGAACCCTGAACCCTCTGATTAAGAGTCAGATGCTCTGCCAATTGAGCTAGCGACCCACGCGGAAGACCACAGCAACCTTTCGGTACTGTGAAAGTCATTATATTCATCAGCCGCCCCCAGGTCAAATCAGCGCCGTATTGCCCGTCGACGGCGACGCGGTTCCCGGGGCAGACGAGGGGCAGTTCGTCCCTTCCGCGCGGACCGCGCGCCTCAATCGGGGAACTTGTACTCCTCGCGCACGGGCGCGAAGGCCTCGAAAGCCCGGCACGGGCCCGCACCCAGCCTGACGCTGTGGCTCACCCCGCCCGGCACGACGTAGATGTCGCCGCTCTTCAACTGGCGCGTTTCCTCGCCGATCGTCATCTCCATCTCGCCGTCCATCACGATGCCCACCTGCTCGTGCGGATGGCTGTGCGCCGGGATGTTCGCGCCGGGCGCCAGGTCGACGAGCGACATCAGCATGCGATCGCCCCAGAAGGTGCGCGAGATGACGCCGGGCAGTAGCTCCCGGGGGGTCCGTGCCGTTGAGTCAAAGAAATACGCCATGATTCTCTCCTTTAGTCGTGCTCGATGATCTGGTCGATCCTGAACCGCGCATCGAGGCGGGGCAGGTCGACCGAGCGCAGGCTCAGCCGCGCCCTTGTGTTCAGCGCCAGCTCCGACGGGAGGTGGATGGACGTCTCCAGCGCCAGCTCGGGGATGATGAACGTCCCGCTTGCTCCGCGCTTCTCCACCAACACGCCCTCCCACTGCCGTTCGGGCTGCCGTGCCAGGAACACCAGCGTCCAGTGCTTCTCCGATTGCGACTCGGCCCGCCGCGACGCGCCAAGCGGCCCATCGACCTCGCCGATCCGCTCGATGATGTCCGCGGGGGCCAGCGGTGCGCCGCCCGCCAGGTGGCCGCGCAGCTGCTGGTGCACCACGAGGTCCAGGTAGCGGCGCAGAGGGCTCGTCGCCTGGCTGTACGCCGGCAACCCCAGCCCGCTGTGCTCCGAAGGCACGCTGCGATACTGGCCGCGCTTCATCTTTCGGCGCAGCGCGGCCATGCCGGCCAGCGTCGCGACCGGCCCGACGTCGGGTGCCGATTCGCCCGGCCGGGCGCCCGGCCGCGGAGCATCCGGCGCCTCCTGCGTGGCGTAGGGCAAGGGGATGCCGTGCTCCAGAGCATAGGCTGCCACCGCCTCGCCCGCCAGGATCATGCAGTTCTCGACCACCGTGCGTCCCGGCGTCGTCAGCACGGGGTGGATCTCGACCTCGCCCCCGCGCACGGTCACCTGCGCCTCGGGCAGGTCGATGCTGGCCGCGCCGGCAGCCGCGCGCCGAGCCTCGAACGCTGCGGCGACGCGCTGCAATGCGTCGAACGGCGGCTCGGCCATGCGCTCGCTGGCCTCTTCGTACGTCAGGCGCCCGACTCGCACGATGCTCGGCACGATCTCGACGCCGGTGATGCGGCTTTCGTCGTCGACGGAGATGCCGAAGGAGAGCGCGGGCGAGAACTCCTGCAGGCCCAGCCCGAGCAGCGGAATGGTCGCGGGCGGCAACATCGGGACCGTGCCCTCCGGCAGGTGCAGGGTCGTGCCCCGGCTCCTGGCCTCCAGGTCGATGGGATCGTCCGGCCGGATGGCAGACGCGGGATCAGCCACGTGGACCCAGACCTTGCCCAGTCCCCCGCCTGGCTCCCAGCTCAGCGCATCGTCGGGCGTATCGGTCCGGATGTCGTCCACCGCGTACGATGGGAGGTGCGTCAGGTCGACACGCGCGGGATCTGCCAGGAGACCAGTCCATTCGGGCGACAGGGGCAGGTCAGGCACGGACAGGTTCAGCCCCTCCCGAACGGGATAGGGGTTCACCTGCGCGTCCCACGCGCCCCATTCCAGCAGCGCAGCGTGCGCGTTGATCGGGCTCTCCTCGCGGCCCAGCGCGCGCAACACCCGGCTGCGCTCGACCCGGCCGAACGCCAGATCTTCCACCTCGCGCAGGTAACGCCCGTCTTCGGGGCCCACCGTGCCCTGCCGGGCGCGCACCAGGAATCCTTCCCAGGCCTGGCGTTCGGCGGCCTCCGCGGCGCGTTGCTCCAGCGTCTGCGCCACTTCCTCCGCGGACGCGGCGCGCACCGCCTCGCCCGCCACGCGGAAATAGAGGCCGTCCGTCACCCGCTGCCAGGCCGCCCACGCGGAAGCGGGGGTGAACTCGCCGTAGGCCAGCTCAGCGATCTCCCGGATCGTGGTCGTGCTGCCGGCCAGCAGCTCCCAGGCGGCCTCGAGGTCCTCCGCCACCGGCGCGGTCCACACGTCGGCGAGCGAGCGCAGCGGACCGACGTGGAGCAGGGTGACGTCCTTGGGCCGGACCCGGGCGGTCTCGCCGCCCTCCAGCTCGAGGGTCAGCTTGTCACCGGCAGTGGCCGCGACGCGCGCGGGGCGGGTGCGATAGAGCACCAGGCTGTTGGTTGGGATGATGGGGTCTGACATCGCCGGAATAATACCACAAAGCGGAGCGCTGTGGTACCATGCCGGAGTTCCAACCTTGGCCGCCACCTGAGCAGTCCTTCGACTACGCTCCCACCGGGAGCTCCGCTCAGGATGCTCAGCCTTGGCTGGGTCGGGAGTTTTCGGGCACCATGCGAATCGCACTGCTGGCACCGTTCGGACTGCGGGCGAAGGGCACCGCGCGGGCGCGCGTCCTGCCCCTGGCGCGGGCACTCGCGCGCGCGGGCCACACGGTCGCGGTGATGGTGCCGCCCTACGACAGCCCGGAGGACGCGGGCCGGCGCTCGGTGGACGAGGGGGTTGCGGTGCACCACGTGGCGCTGCCGCCCGGCGTTCAGACGCCGCCCTGGCACTGGCAACTGGGCTGGCGCCTGTACCAGGCCGCAGTGCAGTGGCGCCCCGACGTGGTCCACGCATTCAAGCCGAAGGGCCCGTCGGGCCTGGCGGCTACGCTCTTCTGGAGCCGGCGCCGGGGCGGGCGGCCCAGGCTGGTGGTCGACTCGGACGACTGGGAGGGACCCGGCGGCTGGAACGACAATCCGGCTGCGGGCTACTCCGAGGGGCAGAAGCGGTTCTTCACCTGGCAGGAGCGCTACGGCCTCTCCCACGCGGACGCGTGGAC
>CAZMIS010000122.1:0-10320 GCA_964566325.1 uncultured Anaerolineales bacterium | reverse complement strand
CAACGCAAATGTGGCCGCGGCGAGGAGCGCCGATGATTAGTTGGAGTAGATGGGTTACCTCGCCCCTACACCCCACCGTGATCACGACTTCGCCCCGATCGGTGAATTTCACGGCGTTGCTGAGCAGGTTGACCAGAATCTGGCGCAGCCGCGTGACGTCGCCGATGATGGCGGGGGGGACGTCGGGCGCAAACTCGCAGGCCAGCTCGAGGCCCTTCTCGGAGGCCTTCAGCTTCAGCAGTTCCAGGGCCGATTCCACGCACTCGCGCAGGTCGAAGGGCTGCGCTTCGAGCTCCATTTTGCCGGCTTCGATCTTGGAGAAGTCCAGGATGTCGTTGATGATGGTCAGCAAGGCATCGGCGGAGGTGCGGACCGTCTCGGCGAAGTCGCGCTGCTCCGCGGTGAGTCCGGTATCGAGGAGCAAGCCGGTCATGCCGATGATCGCGTTCATCGGCGTGCGAATCTCGTGGCTCATGGTGGCGAGGAACGCGCTCTTGGCCTGCGTGGCCGCTTCGGCCTCGGCCCTGGCCCGATGCAGTTCCTCGAACAGGCGCGCGTTGTCGATGGCAACGCCCATGTTCGACGCCACGGTCGACAGCAGGCGCACGCTCCCCTCGTTGTAGGCGTTACGGGCGTAGCTTTGGAGCGTGATCGCACCGATTGCCCGTTCTCCTATCATCACCGGAACCCCCAGCCAGGATTCCGTCGGTACATCGTCTTCCGGCGTGAACACGAACGTCGTGCCATATCGGAGCTGTTCCTCTGCCGTGCCCACGATCAGCGGCTTGCCTGACCGGAGGACAACAGATGTCGTGGTTGTGCCCAAGGGGGCGGGGGGCAGCAGGGGCACGTACCCGCGATCATAGGCGTAGCGCTCATGAACGGTGTTCCCCGTGGCATCGAGCAGAACGATCGTGGCGACCTCCGATCCGAAGATCTCGACCACGCTGTCGCCGACGAGCTTGACGATCGTGTCGGGATCGAGCTGCCGCGTCATCGCTTCGCCGACCCGGTTGATCATCGCAAGCTGGGCCGTGCGCTCCTCGACCTTGCGCTCCAGCATCGCCTTCTGCTCTTCGAGCAGGGCTTGTGCGGCCGTCATGCCGGCCCGGGCCGTCAGCACCAGCCGGATCTGCTGAACCAGGAAACGGTGATATAGGATGAGCAACGCCATCGTCGCTGCCAGGAGCATCAGGAAGGTGGTGCCGCGCAGCAGTGTCGCGAGCGGCCCAGCCTGGGCCAACAGCGTGCCGCCTGCCAGCCAGATGGCAGCGCCGAGCAGTGACGCGACGATGCCGGCGCGAATGCCCGCCAGAATGAGGGCGACGATGGCCAGCGCCATCAGGTACAGCGGGGCTGGGCCGTCCAGGCCATTGCGGGCGAGGTTCAACGCTGCCGCCGCGTAGCCCGCCAGCAGGAGGCCCCACAGGCGTGTGCGGGCCTCGACGTTGCGCAGCAGGGCCAGCGCCACGACCGCGGCCTCCAATGCGCAGAAAATGGCTGCCTCGAGCCACAGATCGCGCTGCCGGACGGCTGTGATGACAACGACGGCGAGGGCCGGCGCCATCGCAAGCGCGGCGATTGCCAGGAAGCCGTTCAGGGTCCTGGACCGCCAGTCGCGCAGCACGGCATCGGTGTCAGTGCTGTCGATGTAGCTCATGCGGCCTCCCACGGTTCTCCCGGCGCCCGGTCCCCGCGGCCTAACCGTCCAGGCGGCCGAGCGCCTGCCGGTAGAGCGCGGTGAGCGGGTGATCGGGGAAGCGGGTGACAAAGACCCCACCGCTCGCCAGCAGCATCATGTCATCCGAGTGGGGAAAGACCCCGGCCACCTCGCAGCCGTAGGTTTCCGCCACCCGCGCGGCCAGGACCGCCGCATCCAGTGCCGCCGGCGCCTTGTTGACGATCAACCGCAGGCAGGGCACATCCAGCCTGCGAGCGACTTCGACGGCCACGGCGGTTCCCTGGTAGTCCTGCTGATCGGGCCGCAGCACGATCACCAGGACATCCGAGATAGCCATCGACAGCAGCGTCTCCTCGTTCACGCCCGGGTGGGTGTCGACCAGGACGGCATCCAGGTCCAGCTTTCGACTGAGGGCATGGAAACCCTTGCTGAGCAGGCCCACGTCGTACCCGTCGTGCAGGATGCGCGTGATCTCGCCGGTGTCCATGCTCGACGGCACCAGCCAGAGCTTGCCCCGCACGTCTGGCGCCAGGCTCGACGTCACATCGTGCGCCGTGGCTTCGATCGCGCAGTGACCCCGCAGGTAGTCGTTGAGCGAGCGGCCGGCGCCAGTTTCACTCATGCCGAAGAGGACATGGATGCCGGGCGATGCGATGTCGGTGTCCACGATGGCCACCCGCTGCCCGGCCACGGCCATGAGCGCGGCCAGGTTGGCAGTCGTGTTCGACTTGCCGGTGCCGCCCCGGAATGAGTGTACGGAGATGATCCTGGACATGGTGCATTGCTCCCCTCTGGTCGCCCGACCTACCAAAGCTCCGGCATCTCGACCGGCTCAGGCTGCGGCTTGCACTGCCCGCAGAACAAGGCATCGGAGACGACGACGGCCTTGGGCGTGTTGCCCTCGCCGACGTAGATGCTGATGATGGCCGGCATCTTCTTCGTGTGTTTCTTGCACACCGCCCGGCCGCAGAAAATGCACACCCCGCGGGCCGGCTCGTCGCATTGATAGCACAGCATCGCCGCCTCCTACTCCCCGACCTTTTTCTGCAGCGCCGCCCACAGGTCGAGCGGGACCTCCCGGGGTCGCTTGGAGGCCGTGCGCACCACATAGGACAGCTCGCCGGCCTGCGACACCTCGCGCAGGTAGCCTTTCTCGAGCCAATCGGCGACGATCCCGGCGGCCAGCGCCTGCGCGTCCTCTGACGCGGCGCCGCCCAGGAAGCTCGCGGCCGCGGCCAGCGTGAACTGCTCCTCGCGGAGCATCCACCGGGCTAGGCGGTTGAGCGGCGCAGGCATGTCCAGGACATCGCGCATGGTCAGCCCCGGCGATTTACCGCGCGCCTCCAATTCACCCTGGAGCCGATCGAACAGACCCAACGGACGCCTCCTTTGGGAAGCAAACGAATCCGACATGGACGACGCGGAAACCGATGCACGCAAGCGCGGCTAGCGCCTGCGTGCATCGGCCGTCATTGGCTGGCTTTTCGGCCGCCGGTACGAGTAGGTGTGACCAACGGCGTCGACGTGGGCTGCGGCGTCAGCGTGGGCGTGGGCGGGGCAGTGACGATCACGTTGGTGATTGCAGTCCCCAGCGGGCATTTTGCGGACACTGTGAAAGTGCCGATCGAGACGCCCTGGACCGTGGTGGAGGCGCCTGCGCTGCCAACGACCACGCCGGCCTGGCTACTCCAGGTGCACAAAGCTGAGGGGTTCACGGACAGCGTGATCGTCTGCCCCTGCGTGATGGTGGGGTTTGCCGGCGTGATCGACACGACGCCCAGCCCTAACAGGCGGTCGATCGGTGGGGGCTTCAGCACCAGCAGGCCCACTACTACGATGACGAGCACGGCGCCGATGCCCAACAGAGTCTTGTTCCGCTTGCTGAGGTTCTTCATTTTGGTCTCCTCCTGATTGGGTTGAATTGGATTGCTTGCATTAGGACAGAACAGCGAGCTCAGGCCTTGGTGCGTTCACCCCTCCTTCTGGCTTGCGTCGAGCCTGTGATCCAGCCTGCCCCACAAGCTCGGGCCCTCGGATGGCGCTCGTGTCTCGAGCGCCTGACCCAGGCGGTCCCACATCGGTTCGCCCTCGGGCGGCAGGATCGAGCGGACATACGACATGCAGTACATCCCCACGGCCCGCCGCGCCGCGTCGATCTCCCGGCGCAGCGCGGCCACCTGGCCCGCCATTTCTGCGCGCTGCCGGGGATCGGGCGTGAGTTCCTGCACCTTGCGCTTGAGGCCGAGCTGCGCCTGCAGCTTCAGGAATCCTTCGACCTGTTGGCGCTTGTCCCGCCCGAAGTGCGCTTCGACCGGCGCCAGCAGTCTCTCCAGGTCGTCCAACTGCTGCACGACCGCGGACTCGCCGGCGGACACGCCCACGTGCGGGCCCAACGTCTCGGCCAGCCAGCGCCGCTCCTCCCGGAGCCCGAAGAAGATGAACCCAGCCACCATGCCGGCGCCGGCCAGCCCGAGACCCACCGCGAGGATCAGGGTCCACCGCCCCGCGTCGACCTGGACCAGGTTGTTGAAGGCGAGGTGCAGCGCCATGGCGGCCGCCCAGCCAATGAAGAGCGAGGCATAATGGCCGAGGCTCCGGCCGTAGCGAAGGCGGCCCAGGCTGATGCCGACGAGCGCGGTCGCGCTGCCATGCATCAACGCGGTCGAGAATGCCCGCCCGAAGGCCACAGACAGGCCCGCGTCCCCGCCGCGGCCCAGGTACAGCCAGTTCTCCAGCACGGCGAAGCCGACGCCGGCGGCAAAGCCGTAGATGGCGCCATCGACGAAGTAGGTGAAGCCGGGCCGTCGCACCTGGTAGACCAGCACGAGCGACTTCACGACTTCTTCGATCACGGGCGCTACGAGCGTTGCCAGCAAGGTGAAGCCGACGAACCCGCCGATGAAGCTGTTGACCTGGAGCGCGAGGAAGAAGGCCGCGATCCCCCAGCCGAGGCTGACCAGGACCTGCCGGAAACTCCCCGAGGCATACAGGTCCAGCCAGCGCACCAGGGCGAGAAATACGATGGGGACCGCCATGGCGATCACGATGGCCAGGATCGTCATGGCTGGCGTCCCCTCCTCCACAGGCCAAGCGTGAGCGCGCCGAAGAGCAGGCCTGCGACGAACGCCAGACTGAGTCTGGCTGGAACGCCTCCCACCGCGACGCCCAGCAACGAAGCCCCGCCCGGACGGCCGCCAGGCGCAAGAACGATGACAAGCACGGCTGCCAGCACGATCGTCCCGAGCCCAAAGGCCAGCTTCTGTATCCGGGTGAGAGCCCGGACGGGGCGCGGGGCGCCGGAAGGGGCCTGTCCGGCTGAGAGCTCGTCGAGCGCCTGGTCGAGCACCTGGAGAAGGCCGGTGAAGTCCTCACCGGTCCCCTGTGCATCGGCCCAAGGCTTGGCAGGTGCGGCGCCGGACGTGGCTCCTTCCATCATCTGGACCAGCTCGGCCGTCGAAAGCTGGCACAACTGTCGCCCCGTCCAGGTCAGCACGCGGTTCGCGGCGGAGTCGACGCCGACCAGCAGCAGGTCGGGCGACCGGACCGCGAGCGAGTGCTGGAAAGCGGGCCCGGCCGCCTCGAGGTCGAAGAGCACCACGTCGGGGTCCAGCCGGCGCAGCTCCTGCTCGCCGGTCACCGGGACCTCGATACTGGCAAGGTCAAGCCCCTCGTACGCTGCGAGGCTTGCCCGGAGACACCCTAACACGAGGGTGTCTCCGTAAATCAGGACCTTGAGGCGCTTCTTCATGGCGCTCTCAAACTAGCACATTGCGAATTGACGTACAATACCGATTCCGGCATAAAAAACGACAGTCCGCTGAGCTCAGCGGACTGTCGTTTGCGACAGGATCGGCGCGAACGCCTACTCCGGGGGTGGCAGGCCCAGCTTCCCGGCATACGCGATGACCTGGTTGCGATGTTCGAGGTGCAGCCGCGCCATGATCTCGAGCATGTGGTAGCGCACCGTGCGCTCCGTCAGCCCAAGCCGGTCGCCCACCTGGACGTATGTCAGGCCGGACGCCACGAGCCGCAGCACGTCGGTCTGGCGCTCTGTGAGCCCGGGAACCGGCCCGGGCTGGCCTTGGGCAGCCGGCAATCCCGACGACGGGGCGGCCTGACGGACCGAAGGCTCAGCGGGCGGAGGCTCCGAGGGCTGGGCCGGACGCAGGCGCGCGAATTCCTGGAGCAAGCGGGCTGCGAGGCCGGGCGAGAATGGCGGCACGCCCTCCTCCAGCCCGCGCAGCGCCTCGACGAGCGCCTTGCCGCTGGTGTTCTTCAGGATGTAGCCGCACGCGCCACTCTGCACCGCCTCGAACAGGTCCTGGTCCTCGCCGGAGGTGGTCAGCATCACGATCCTGATGTCAGGGCGCTGCGCCTTGATGAGCCGCGTCGCGGCGAGGCCGTCCATGACGGGCATGCGCAGGTCCATCAGGACCAGGTCCGGATCGAGCGCCGGGGCCCTCTCCACCGCCTCCCGGCCGTCGCCGGCGACGCCGACCACTTCGATCCCGTTGGTGGCGAGCAGCGCCGTCAGGCCTTCCACGATCAGCCGATGGTCATCGGCCAGCAGCACACGCATCCTCATTCCTCCCCATGTGGCACTTCGACCACGATGCGGGTCCCGGCGCCCGGCGCGGATTCGATGGCCAGGACGCCGCCCAACTCACGCGCGCGCTCGCGCATGAAGTCCAGCCCGAAATGGTCCGCCCCCCCGGCGCCATCCCCCGGGCGCTCAAAGGCGGCCAGCCGGTCCGGATTCATGCCGCAACCGTTATCCTCGATGCTCATCCGCACCAGGCCGTCCTCCGACCCGAACGCAACCCGCACCGCGCAGGCCCGGGCGTGCCGCCTGGCGTTTGAGAGCGCCTCCTGGAGGATGCGGAACAAGGCCGCCTGCTCAGCAGGCAGCAGGGCCGCAGCGTCCAGCGTGTCACCCACTGTCAGCGTGGTCTCGATGTCGTAGTTGGTGGTGAAGGCATTCAGGTAGTGCTGCACGACCTCGAAGAAGGGGCGCTGTGGCGAAGGCGCGGCGCGCAGGTCCAGGATCGTCTGGCGCACGTCGGCGTGGGCTTCGCCCAGGACACTGCCGAGTCGCCGGAGCTGGGTCCGCGCGTCATCGTCCCGGCCGCCGGAGATGAGCTGCTCGGTCGTTTCCACCTGCAGCGACGCGTAGCTCAGCACCTGCCCGATGCTGTCGTGCAGCTCGCGGGCCAGCCGTTCTCGTTCGAGTAAGGCGGCCAGCGACCGCCCCTGTTCCAGGATTTGTGCCTGGGCACGGCGTTTCTCGGTCACATCGCGCACCATCAGCAACCGGCCGACTTCCAGGGCGCGGAAATCTCTGAGAGGAGAGATGGCCAACGAGTAATTCCGACGGCTCTGCCCGTCTCCCTGAGAGAACTCATACTCGGCGCCATC
Organism: uncultured Anaerolineales bacterium; assembly: GCA_964566325.1. Taxonomy (GTDB): domain Bacteria; phylum Chloroflexota; class Anaerolineae; order CG2-30-64-16; family CG2-30-64-16; genus JALOOB01. The sequence goes on along the minus strand of CAZMIS010000122.1, from coordinate 3,224 downwards.
CTGGACGGCAGCCCGCCCTTCCAGGTAGGCAGGCAGCAGGTCTTCGACCGGCCTGCCCTTCGCCTGGTGTGTGGACAAGCCGAGAATCTGCTCCGCCGCCGGGTTCAGGCTGGCAATTTGCCCATGGCGATCGAGCACCAACATCCCGGCACGGATCTGGTTGAGGGCTGTCTTTTGGGCGAGAGGGATGGGGTCGAAGATGCGGAAGCCAAATAGGGCGATGGCATAGGACAGGTAGGCAAAGACATAGTCGGGTATGTAGAGGAGCCGGGCATCCAGCTCGGGAGACGACCGGAAGATCAAAACCCGGGTCATGATCTGGCCGGCTGCCATGATAATGACAGGCCAGCGGTGCTGAGGTGAACGGACGAACAGCCAGACAAAAACGATGAAGTTGATGAGTGTCAGGGCCAGGGAGTAGATGAAGAGGACCCCGCCTACCCGGCCGAATCCCTGAAGCAATGCCCCGCTGCTTCTGATGTTGTCTGGGATAAGCCCAAAGAAATCGCCCGTCAGGATGTAGAGTGCGCCCAGCAGGGGCACGATGGTCAGCAGGACCAGGTTGCGCCGGGTCAGCCAGCGTCCAGGCCAGGCATATTCCAGGATGAAGCACGTGACGGCGGTCGTACTTGGCACAATCCAGATGTCCCCGAATCTATCCCAGAAGAATTCGGTGCTATCGCCGACCGCGAGGTAGGCCATGAATTCACCGACCGCGATCAGGACCGCGAGCAGACAGCTGATGGCAAGCGGCAGCGCACCCGGTACGCCGCGCCGGCGCCAGCTATAGACCGCGAGCGCGATCAGCAGCAGGACTGTGAAGGCAGACGGCCAGATATGAGGGGTGTAGGCGTAGTTCCAGCTCATGATAGCTGTCTCCTCGCCGGTAGCTGCCACGAAAGAAGGACGACCGGATCGGACGGCCGAAGAGGATCGCCAAGTGAGGTCTTTATACCCTAAGGCCCGGTCAGCGTCAAGCATTTGGAGACGAGGAGAGTGGGGTTTCGGCCGCACGCTCATCGTTGACCACGGTGATGGCGGATCCCGGTGGCGGGGGCATTGGCGGGCAGCAATGGCACAAGCTCCGAATGCGAAATGACCTGCCAGACCGGCCATCTGAGAAGACGCCCGCCTGGCAGGTCTGTCGTCTATGGGGCCGCTATTCCACCGTCGCGGTCGCCGAGTTGTTGCCCAGGTTGATGTCGAACGTGGCCGCGACGACCGTCGCGGTGTTGGCGATGGCGTTGACTTTGTCCGTCCGGTTGACCTTGAGCGTCACCGTCGCGCTGCCGCCCGAGACCAACGTGCCGAAGCTGCACGTGACCGTCTTACCTCCGGAACAGGTCCCCTGGGTGCAAATCACCGAGACGAAGCCGACGCCTGCCGGCAGCGGGTCGGTCAGGAGCGCGTCGACCGCGTCCGCCGGCCCATCGTTGGTCACCGTGATTGTGTAGATGATCGTCTTGTTGTTCACGCTGGCGGTCATCGTCACCCTGACGTCGGCGGAATGGACCAGGCCGAAGTCGACGCCGCCCACCGCCTGCCCGTCCGCCAGGTCGATGTCAGCGGGGTCGGGCGTGGTCTGCACGTAGCCTGCCGGCAGGACGGTCCGCACCCGGTAGACGCCCCCGGCCAGGCTGCCGAAGGCATAGCTGCCGTCCGCGCCCGTGATGACCGACGCGACCTCGCTATCGGCGGCATCCTTCAGCTGAACCGTCACGCCGGCCAGCCCCCATTCGCCGTCCTCCAACAGGCCGTCCCCATTGGCGTCGTTCACCACCTTCCCCGTGATACTGGTCTGCATCACGTGGATGGTGACGGTGGCCTGTGCTGTCAGTGCCCCGTCGCTCACCGTGTAGGTGAAGCTGTCGTCGCCGCTGTAGCCGGCCATGGCGGTGTAGGTGACCTGGGGCAGGGCGCTGGCGTCGATGACGCCGCTTGCTGGACCGCTGAAGCTGACTTGGAGATCCGCCTGCCCCGACTCGACGTCGCCGTAGCCCAGGGCGATGGTGCGTGGGAGTCCGGCAGTGACGAGGATCTCTTGTGGCTCTGCCCAGGGCGCGTCGTTCACCGGGCTGACCGTGACGACGAAGTCGTCCGAGACCGCCAGGCCGGACGGGTCGGTCGCGGTCACCCTGATGGTTGCCGCGCCGTGCTGATTCTCCAGGTAAACCAGGACCAGGTTCGTGCCGTCCACCGTCGCGCTGACCAGTTCCGGGTGGTCGTTTTCAACCGTGTAGGCCAGCTCGTCGCCGTCGACATCGTTGAAGATCGCCGCGAGCGGCAGGGACGGGGCGCAGAAGGCGTTTGAGCAGTGGGCGACTCTCAGGTCACCCGGCTGCGGCGATGGGTTGGCGCCGAGGTAGGCGATGAGCGGTAGCCCATCCGGGCCCACGGCGATTGCGGTGTAGCCGTCGACATCGCCCCCGTCCACCGTGCCGATCGTGGCGCTCGTGCAGGCGAGATCGTTGCAGTGGGCCACTTTCAGGTCATCAAGGCGAAGGTCGTCGAGGGCGCCGAGGCCGTAGCTGATGACCGGCAGCCCGTCGGCGCCGATGGCGATCGAAGGCTGCCAGCCGACGTAACCGGCGCTGTCCAGGGCGGTCGTCGTCGCGCTCGTGCACGCGGCGTCGTTGCAGTGCGAGATCTTCAAGTCGTCCGCGTCGCGGTCCATATAGGTGACGATGGGCAGCCCATCCGTCCCGATGGCCATCGAGACCCATTCGTTCTGCCCATAGGTGCCTTCAACCCTGGTGATGGTGGCCGGCGCGCTACAGGCGGCGTCGTTGCAGTGAGCGACCTTGAGAATGTCAGGGTTGCTGGAGTAGATGTCGAGGCTTCCGTAGCTGATGACCGGCAACCCATCGGTTCCGATGGCGATCGCACAATCTCTCACCATCTCCTCCGTGTCGACCGTGGTAACGGTCGCGCTGGAGCAGGCACCGTCGTCGCAGTGGATGACCTTCAGGTCGTAATCGGGATAACTTGATACGTAGCTGATGACCGGCAGCCCATCCGTTCCGATTGCAGCCGAGGGTGAGCGAATGCCATACGGGGCGCTTGCCGTGCCCGCGACGGCGACGAGGGTCGCGCTCGTGCACGCGGCGTCGCTACAGTAGGCGATCTTGGCGTTGAGGTTGGTCAAGTCCGCGTAGGTGATGACCGGCAACCCGTCCGCTCCGATGACGAGCGAGCTATCAACGCCGGCGTTCCCCACGCCGTCA
>CAZMIS010000121.1:0-10427 GCA_964566325.1 uncultured Anaerolineales bacterium | reverse complement strand
TGTCCGGCCACGGCGGCACTCAGCTTGACCGTGACCTTCACCTTGCCGGTCGAGCCCTCGAACGTCGTGACGACCGTGACATCCTCGATGTAGGTCCGTGGAACCGAGTAGAGCACGACCGGCCGATGGATGCCGGCGAACGGGTAGAAGTCGAAAGTGGTCTTGGGCGTGGCCATGAACATGCTCATGTCCGAGCCCGGCATGTTGCCGGACGGCACGCGGTCCGGCTTCAGCACGTTGTCGACGCTGATGGCGATGACGTTCGCCTCGTCCCACTTGACGTAATCGTTGATCTCAAACGCGAACGGAAGGTGTCCGCCTTCGTGCGCACCGACCCTGACGCCATTTACGTAGACCGTTCCCAGGTAATTGGCCGATCCGACGCGAATGAATACGCGCTCGCCCTGCCAACTCTTCGGGATGTAGGTCTCCTTCACGTACCAGGCCAGGTCGAAGTAGCCGAAGAGATCGTTGTACTGCTCGTTCCAACTGCCGGGAACGGCCATCGGCCGGGCGCCTTCCAGCCCGTTGGCCCAGCCACCGGCCTCGCCGACCCAATCGGGATCGGTCTTGAAATCCCAGATTCCCGAGATGTCTAGTTTATTGCGTGTGCTGTTCTGGATCGGATAGAGCACTATGACCTCCATTCTGTCCTGGTGCCGTTTGATCGTTACGAGTGGAATTGTACACCATTTAAGATAACGCTACTGAGATTTGCCAAACAGGTGGCCCGAAATGTAGACCGCCTGGTCATTCTCACAGTAAGGTGCTGTGCGAACAAGGCTTGCCGCGGCGCCGATGGCGTTCCGAACGAGCGGAGCACCTCCGGCGCCGCGGCTGTGGGTCAGGGCGCGCCTCACCCGCGCGCCACTAGAGCAGGCCCATCCGCTTCTTCCGGCGCTCTACGTCCTTGGGATAAGTCAGGTAGAACAGGAACCAGAAGACAGCGTTGACCGCGTACGGTATACAGAGCATGTACAGGAAAACCTTGTCGAGGCTGCCCAGCGATGTGGCCAGCGGCTTGATCAACAGCAAGTAGACAGCTGTGATCGCACCCTGGATGAAGGAGAAGAGGAGGGCGAACGTCGTGGCCGCATACTGTGGCTCGACGATCTGGCCGACCATCGGGAGCACCGCGCCCGAGAAGCCCCACGAACCGATCACTCCTACCAGGAAGGCCACGATGTAGACCACGATCCCCTTGCCCCAGTCCACCTGGGTGAAGAGGTAGGTGCCGACTGCCCAGCTGGCCAGGTAAATCTGCATGAACATGATGCGGCCCTTATCGCCGAACTTCTTCTGGAAGAGGTCGCCGAGGAAGCCGCCAGTGAATCCGCCAACCGCCCAACCGCCCATGAAGACCGTGTAGAGGATGGCGGCCGCGGCGGTCTCCCACCCGCGTACGTTCACGAAGTAGGTCACCATGAAGGCGAAAAACACCATCGAGGTGACGAAGAGCAGCATGATCGCCAGCAGCCAGAACGACGGGATCTTGATGATCTCCTTGATATCCGCGATCTTGAACTTGCCCGCGTCCGGGTCGCCAGCCACGATGCGGCGGGGCGGCTCCTTGAGGAAGATCTGGAGCAAGATGCCGCTCAGGAGGCTGAGGCCACCCATGATGTACATACCGATGCGCCAGCCGCTTTCCGGCGTGGGCCACTTGGAAAGCTGGCCGATGAGGGGCGTCAGGACGAGGCTGGCAGCCACGCCGATGGTGCGGAGGGTGCCGTAGGCCTTGCCTCGTTCGTCTTCGTCGAACATGTCCACCATGAGGCCGTTCTGGATCGGTTCTGCGGCCACGGTGCCGATGACACCGATGGTGTAGAGGATCAGCAATTGCGTGTAGTTCTGGGCGAGGCCCGCTGCCGCGGTCCAGAGGCCCCAGAGGCCGGTCATGAGGACCAGGACCTTCTTGCGGCCGAACTTGTCGCCGAGAATCGCCCACATCGTGCCGAAGAGCATGCGGGCCCACTTGCTGATGCTGGACATAGTGCCCAGCGCGCCGATATCCAGCCCCAAGGCCTTCTGGATGACCGGGAACAGGGTGTTGATCAGGCCGCCTTCCATGCTGTCGCTCATTGTTCCAATGGCGAAAGCGAACATGGCCCCGGGACGGGTCTTCTTGTACTCCGAGGTTAGCACTGAAGCCGGTGCTTTGACTTCTACTGCCATGAGGTAATCTCCTTACGGAAGGATAGTGAACAAACGGCCGAGAAAACCAGCGAACACGGAATGTCTCTTAGGGATGCCTCCTTCCAGCCGATGGCTGGCTCACTGCGCGAGCGCTGTCGCCTTTGGCTGCAGCGGCCCTACAGCTTCGCCTGCCACTTCTCGGCCCACACCAGGTCATTCGGCGTGCCCTTGAACTCCGACTCGCCCATGATCTTGTCGACCACCTGCTTCACGATCTCAGGGTTGCTGTGGTAGGCGTTGATGTAGCACTTCACCATCGTCGCGTCGTGCAGGTGGGTCGTGTAGTTCAACGACACCATGACGGTGGGCACCTCCCAGACGTACCACGGGCACTCGTTGCTCATGGCCGTCTTCCACTGGATCCGGTAGTTGTTCTGCGCGCCGTAGCCGACGACGTCTGCGACGACGAGCGCAGCATCGACGTTCTCGCGATACGCCAACGTGCTGCCCTTGACCCGGGTGGTGCCGTCGTTCACCGTGACCTCGAAGCCGCGTTTCTCCAACTCGGCCACGAAGCCGTCGAGGACTTTGGACCCCGCTGCCACGATGCCGCCGACCTCGCCCTGCAGGTAGTAGAGCCGGATACGCTTGTGCGTCTCGGGCCGGATCGGCAGCTGGGCCAGGGTGTTTTTCACCAGGGTGATGCCCTTGTCGGCAGCATCTGCGCGCATCGCCAGGTGCTCGGGGCAACCGACGACCTGCAGGTCGTCGGACCGCTTCAACAGCGTGCCCTCGGCCTGTTTGACGTGCAGGTTTAGCTTTGCCTTCAGGCCCAGCACGCGGCGGACCGCGTCATTCATGCGTTCTTCGGAAATGACGCCCTTCTTGTAGCCGTTCAGCATGAAGTTGTAGTCCTCATCGATATCGTTGAAGAAGAGGAACATGTCGCAGCCTGCGGCGATGGCGGCCGGGACGTAGTCTTCGCGGCGCATCGCGGACGTCATGCCGAGCATGTGGCTGGCATCGGTGATCACCATGCCGTTGAAGCCGAGCTGCTCCTTGAGCAGGCCGGTGATGAGTTCCTCGGCCAGGGTGGCGGGCAGGATGTCCTTGTCCAGCAACGAGGGATTCAGCAGCTTCTGGTAGTAGGGCAGGGCGATGTGGCCGGCCATGAACATCTCGACGCCGTTGTTGATGTGGTGCCTGTAGACGCGGCCGAACGAGGCATCCCATTCCGCCGGGGAGAGCTCGTTCACGCCCAGCACCAGGTGCTGGTCGCGCTCTTCCGTGCCGTCGCCCGGGAAATGCTTGATGCAGACAACCATGTCGCCTGCCGCACCGGCGCGGTAGCCGTCGATGTAGGCGCTGGTGTACTTGATCACGTCATCGGCGGTGGTTCCATAGGCGCGCGTGTTGACGATCGTGTTGCGCCAGTTGTAAAGGATATCGACGCAGGGATCGAAGTTCACGTTGACGCCCAGCGCCTTCGCCTCGCGGGCCGACACATAGCCGGCGTTGTAGGCGACGGAGGTGTCGCGAGCGGCCTCGCTCTGCGCACCGGAGGCGATGTAGGTGCCGTCCGAACAGGCGCCATTGCCGCCGGAATCGCAGTTGGCTGCGATGAGCAAGGGGATTCTGGAGGCCGATTGCAGGCTGTTGAGCAGATCCTGGCACTTCGATGAGGTTCCACCCTGCCAGCGGGCGCCGCCGATATGATACTTCGCCAGGATCTGTTCGTTGGTCAACGCGTTCCCGCTGAAGGCATCGACCCCGAACCAGAACAGGCTTGTGAACAGTTGGCCGGTCTTCTCCTCGGGCGTCATCGCGGCGAGCGTGTCTTCGACCCACTGAATCTGCTCGGGCGACAGATTGTAGGGTTTGGCGGTCAGGTCTACGAGTCTGGGCATGATGATTCTCCTGTTGCAGGCTGAGTGAGTGTCAGTCTTCCCATACCACTTTCTGCTTCTTCTTCCAGGGCGGATTGGCGGGCAGCCGCTTCTTGAACTCCGCGATCATGCGGGCTTCATACTCTCCCGCGTAGGTGCCGTCGACCAACTTGCCGAACGCTTCATCATGGAACCTTCTCCAGGATCGGTCTTCGCCGCCGGGGTTGATGGGGTAGTAGAGCACGCCTGCGTTCTTCGCAGCTTCCCGGTCTCCCGGTGCATCGCCGATCAGGAGGATGTGGTCGTCGGGGTACTTGCCCTTGGCCGCAAACTGGAGGTGCTGCAGCTTGGTGCCCATCTCCTGGCCAGCGATCACGGTCATGTACTGGGCCAATCCGTGCTCGCCCCATTCGCGGGTCAGGGCTTCGACAGGCGTGGCCGACACCACCATCAGATCGACCTTGCCGTACATCATCTGGAGGCTCTCACGCACGTAGGGGAATGGCGGCACGCCGTGCACCATGTCGGCAATTGCCTCGTCCACGGCGAACGACCATCGCACGGCCTGCTCAAGTTCCGGATCCGGGTGATCGGCCGCGTATTGAACCATGCCCTTGTGGCTCAGCGCATACCCCGAGGCGATGAACTCCTTGATCTTGTCTCCCAGTGGCACCCGTGTCCCGCGCGCGATCACCTCCGGACGCTCCCTGAGCAGATCGAAGACCCGCGTCAGGGCGATCCAGCGGTTCAGGCCGCGGGTCCTGGAGTAGAGATTGACAAACTCGCACGTTTCGCGGGCGAACTTGGAGACGGGCTGGAGCTCCCACACCTTGATGATCGTGGGTGTGAAACACTCCTTGTGCTTGATCTCCATGGCATCGAACGCACAGCCGTCGGAGTCAATGCCGACGAAGAAGTCATGCTGGGGCTCGAAATCAATCAGCACACTGGCCGCTTCCGGAATCCTTGCAGCTTGTTCAGCCATCGCGTTCTCCTTATTCGGTTGTGGATGTGTTTTTCCAGCGAATGGGAAATCGACCGATATCGTGCACGCTGAATACACAGCGCAGATCAGCTGAAAGTTGGCGCAGTAGGTTGGGTTCGAGCAGTGAGGCAGATCACAAGCGGCGCCAAGATCGCGTAGCAGAGGGGGGCGCTGCTGTCACAGAACGCTTCGATGTGAATACAGCGTTACTGGTATCGTGCGTCGCTTAGTTTGTATAATGGCTAAACATTATCATCCTGATGACCTTCTGTCAAGAGGGCCAACCTTAAATTATGCCCACTTTCGGAAAACTCGTGCACACTGGCACGAAGGTGGGGGCGATGTACGACGCACGCACAGGTGAATGTGAGGCCCCATGAGCGGATTCACGGGGCCTCAGTAAGTGCCGCGGGCAACAGCGGCTTAGTGGGCGCTTACTTACCCTTCAGGTTGCCCATCGCATTGATGATCAGATCAGCCGCAGCCTTCGGCGCCATCTTGGCCGTGCTGATGACCAGGTCAAAGAGCTGCGGGTCGTGCGAGTCGAGGTCAAAATAGCGCTTGATCCATTCGACGTCGCTGGCGTCACGCTCCTTGATCGCCTGTTCTGCCTCCTCGCGCGAGCAGTGCTGGCGGTCGATCATGCGGCGGAGGCGGACCTCCAGCGGCGCGATGATGCGAACATTCAGCACGTCTGGCTTGCCTTGCAGCGCGGCCATGCCGCCGCGGCCCACGATGACCACATTGCCCTTCTTGTAGCCGGCTTCGATGATGTCCACCAGGTTCGCCACCGTGAGCGCCTGCAGGGCATCCTGGCGCGCTCCGAAGGTCCAGCTCGACGGATCGCCTCCGGTCAGCCGTTGGGCGCTGCCGAACCAGCGTTCCAGCAATGTTTTGGCCACCGGCTTGAAGTCCACGGCGCTCTGGATGACATCAGCATCCAATCCCAATTCGTGGCCGACCTGCACCATCATCTGCTTGTCGAGGTACTGATAGCCGAGCTTGTCAGCCACCAGGTGTGCAATGTCGTCGCCCAAGCTCTCCAGTTGTCGTGAGATCGTGATCACGCCCATGAGGTAACTCCTTTCAAGATCGAATTGCGTGTGTGAATCTCTCTTGATTCTCCTGGAGAGCCTACAACAGCACGCGCTTCATAAGGGCTTCATAGCGTCCGGTCGAACGACTCCTCCAGCCCGGCAAGGATCGCCGCCAAATCCAGGTGGTCCGGTGAGACCGGGATCAACGCGGAGACATCGGGAAGTACTGGCGGGTCGGGCGGCGTTTCGCCGGCCAGGGCCCGATAGCGGGTGCGGTAGAGCTGCTCGCCTGCCTCAGCATATGCCGAACGGTAGAATGCCGCCGCCGCGGCGCATGCTGCCGCATCGCCAGGCGCCAGCCGCCACAGCTCGAAATTCAGCGCGGCCTGCTGATGGGGTGCGGCGCCGGGCAGTAGAGACCGCAACTCGGCCGCGGTTTCCGCGTTGGACCGTTCACCGAGCGCGTGGCGCAGGCGAATGCCGAGCACTCGCGCATCGAAGCGCGTATCCTCACCCGCCAGGCGTTCGACCGATACGTTGGCAATTGCCTCCAGCGCCTCGCCGCAAGCGTCGCGCGCATCTGCGGCGCGATCACATGCCAGCAGAAGCCGCGCCAGGCCCACGAACATGCCGGCAAGGTATCCGGGGATGCCGAGACGCAGCCCAAAGCTGATCGCCTTCCGGTAGAGTGACTCTGCGATGCCGAGTTCTCCCAGGCGTTCGTTGACCGCGGCGAGGCCCGCGACGTTCTGGCAGCAGGCCCAACGGTCGCCGATCTCCCAGGCAACGGCCAGGCTGTGTTCATAGCCGGCGCTTGCGCGCGCGTAGTCCCCACGCCGGGCCAGGATCCGGGCGACGTTGGCAGCCGCCCGCGACAGCGCCTGACGATCGTCGATCTCCTGGGCCAGCGCGCCGGCGCGCAGATACCAGGTAACGGCCTCGCCGGTCGAGTGCCGTGCCGCGAGGACGTTCCCCATGGTGATGGCTGCGCGCGCCAGGATCGGCTTGTACGCCAGGGGTTCGCCGATCGCCGTGGCCTGAAGGCAATACTCCGCCGCACGCTCCCCATCCCCCTGACTCCAGTAGACCATGCCCATGGCCTCAAGCGCATCGCACAGGCCGTGCCGGTCACCGACCTCCGTGGCGATCTGCAGCTGTCTTTGGAGCGCTGCGAGGGCCTCCGAGTGGCTGCCCCGGAACCAGTAGATCTGCCCCACGGTGCGCAGCACGCTGGCGACACCATGCCAATCGCCGCTCGCCACGAGCCCGCTCTCGGCCTTCGCCAGCCAATTCAACGCCGTGTCGTAGTAACCCTGCAGGTGCAGCACGTCTGCGACGGCTCGCTGGGTCTGCGCCAGCAGATGCGCATCCCCAGCTCTCTCGGCAATGACCAGCGCCTCCCGGCTGATGTTCAGCGCCGAGGCCCAATAGCCGGTCACCCGCCAGACCTCGGCCAGCGCCAGCATGACCTCACATCTCTGGCTGGGGGACAGGCTCGCCGCCAGCTCGTCGTGCAGCAGGTGAGTGTAGAGCCTCACCGCCTCGGCGTTGGCGTAGATGCGCTGCGCGTTCCCAGCTGCCCGGCGATACCAGGTGATGGCCGGCTGCGAAAGGCCCGCGCGTTCGTAGTGCAGCGCGATCTGGCCGCTGTGCGTGTCCAGGTCACCTGCATGGATTGCCTCGAGGGCCTGCGCAACGCGCTGGTGCGCAGAGCGCCGGCGGATGGGCCCCATCGCGTCGTACGCCACGACCCGGGTCCAATCGTGGCTGAAATCGTAAACGCCGGCTCCCTCTACGCGCACGACCTGGCGCTGCCACAGCTCGTCCAGATCCTGCTCCACCGAGGCCTCATCGCGGTCGCTGACGCGAGCCAGCACATCGAAGCCGAACCTGCGCCCGATCACGGCGGCGGCCTGTGCTAACGCCTGTGCGGTTGGCGACAGCATCGCCATGCGCCACTGGATCACAGAGCGCACCTTGGGCGGCAGTGCCAGCGGAGCAGCCGTGGCGGCAGGAAAGTCGCCTTCATCCCCTTCAGTCTCTTGACGTCCCTCCGCCTCGCGGCCGTCGACACCTGCCCGAACGATCTCGACGACGAAGAGCGGGTTGCCTTCTGTCTCACGGTAGACCTGCTCCGCCTCTGCGGGCTCCATCGGCCTTCCGGCAACTGCGGCCGCAAGGAGCGTCGTCTCTGTGGCAGCGAGCGGCGGAAGCGTGATCTCGTTCAACAGCCCGGCGCGGATCAGCGCCAGGCGGATCGCGGTCAGAGGGTGATCGGCCGTGATCTCGTGTCCCCGCACCGTGCACATGAGCAGCAAGGGCGCACGAGGATCGAAGCGCAGCAGGTAGCCGAGCCAGTCCAGCGTCTCGCGGTCGGCCCATTGCAGGTCGTCGAGGAACAACAGGAGTGGTTCGCCTCTGTCCGCGCCGGAGCCCAAGGTTGCGCGGGCCAGGGCTTCGAACAGGCGCGTGCGCTGCCAGGCTTCGGTCAGCGGGCCGGCTGGCGCCAGCCCCGGACGCTGAGTCGCCAGGGTCGGCAGGATGCGGGTGACTTCGCTTAGCGCGGCGTCGTCGAGCGCTGTCAGGCGAGGCGTGAGCGCCGCATCGTTCAGCCACTCGGCCAGGGGGGCATAGGCCAGCGCGTCGCCAGACGGATAGCAGCGGGCCGCAGCCGTGGCGAAGCCCTGGCCGGCTACCCACGCGCATAGCTCCTCTGCCAGCCGCGTCTTGCCGATCCCGGCCTCGCCGTTCAGGAGCACCATCTGCGGCCTGCCTCCTGCAGCCGCGCGCCAGGCCGCAACCAAGGATGCCCACTCCAGCTGGCGGCCGACCAGCGGTGGGCCGGAGGGGTCTGGCTCCGAAGGACGCGCGGCCAAGGGTCCCGCGGCCAGGTCTTCCACCCTGAGCAGCCGCTCGTAGACACGGCGAGTAGCGCGGCTGGGCGCGATGCCGAACTCCTCCCGCAACATCGCCTCACATGCGTGGTAGATACGCTGCACATCTGCGCGATGGCCTTGGGCCCCATGCAGGCGCATCAGGTGGCGGTAGGCGGCTTCGCGCAGAGGATCGTGATACACCAGGCGTTGTGCGTAGGGGATCGCGCGAGCGTAGTCACGCTGCTCATCCAACTCCAGGACGAGTCGCTCCAGTGCCTTGCCGTATGCCTGGCGCAGCTGTTCCCGCAGGGGAAGGATCCAATCGTCGTAGCAGTCGGGCAGGAGGTCCCCGATGTATGCGGCGGCCGCAGCCGTCAGCGCGTTCGTGACGGTGTCCTGATTGCCCGCTTCGGCCTGCACGAGCGCGGCCTCGAACTGAGCCACGTCCAGCGTAAACGGGGCGTCTGGCAGCCATTGCAGCGTCTGGGGGGTCACCGCCACGAAGTCGCCGGCGTGCGGCAACGCATGCCGAAGGCGCGTCAGCAGCGTGCGCAGGTTCTTGAGGGCTTGCTGGTCGGTCGTGTCCGGCCAGAAGGAGAAGGCGAGTTGCTGCCGGGAGACCGGTGCGTTGCGATGCAGGACGAGGTAGGCCAGCAGATGCTGAAGGCGCGTCTGGTCGAAGCCGGCAACGGGCTGGTCGCCCCAGAGCAGGCGAAAAGGACCGAAGAGGTAGACGTGAAGGCTCGCCGTAGGCATCTGACTGTGTCCGTCGGGCCGGCAGCACCCAGGGCAATGGACGCTGCCGATTCGCCGGCATTATCACACGGACGCAGTCAGCGGTCAAAGCGCTGAACAGATGGCCGTGATGTTACGAACGGCAGGCAGAAGGTGGTATACTGCCGGTGTCCGAAGGTCCCGGCAGGGCCGAAGCATTCTATGCTCGATGGGTGGAGGAGCTTGCGATGAATGCCATCACATGGGTCTTCTCGATTGTCCTGGCAGTGGTGTTCCTGGTCGTCGGCGTGATCAAGGCATTCCGGTACGAGACGGCCAACAAGATGTTGACATGGGTGAAGGATGTGCCGCGGCCGGTGGTCCTGCTCATCGGCGTGTTGGAGATCCTGCTGGCGCTGGGGATGGTGGCGCCAGCGGTGATCGGTGCGAATACGATGCTTTCCGTGTATGCGGCCGGCGGGCTGGCGGTACTCATGTTAAGTGCCACGACATTTCACATGCAGCGCCGCGAGACTGACGCGGCTGCGCTCACGGGGCTCCTCATGCTGATGGCGGCGTTCGTCGCGTACGGTCACTGGACGCTGTTGCCCCCTATGTGACAAGCCGCGAACGCTGAGTTAACGGCCGCAGGGCGGCTTGCCGTGTGAACCAGCAACAACGGGCAGCATGGAATCGAACGCCGGCCGTGATGTGAACCAGTGTGTGATGGCGGCATCAAATACGCTTGACCGCGATTTGCATTTCTGCGATGGGTATGATATTATCGAAGTAG
>CAZMIS010000120.1:0-10447 GCA_964566325.1 uncultured Anaerolineales bacterium | reverse complement strand
TGGCTTCACCCCCAAGGCCCTGACCTTCGCCGCGGAGAACGACATCCTGATCAGCAACGCCGAGGACCTAGCAGCGCTGGCGAAGCTGACAAGATAACCCGATGGCCAAAGGGCGCACCGTCAATTTTGGTTTGATCTCTGTCAGTGGGCCGGTATCAGGATGGGACAGACTGCCCCAATCTCGCCGCCAACGCCGTGTACCGCCGTGGACCTTATCGCTCCGCGCCGCCAGTGCGGTCGCCCTGAGTGAGCCTGCCCGCTTGACGTTTATAGTAAGTTGACCTACAATCGCGACTGTGAAGTGAGTCCCGTCTTTACTACTTTTCCAACGCATCCGGTTCCTCTGGTGCAGGAGCGAGGAGGCTGTTGTGGGTATCTATGCTGAGTACTTGGACAAGAGCTTCGACTGGCCAGCTCTGAACGCAGAGCGCAAAAAACAACTGACGAGAATCTCTCAGATTAGGGGGCGTCCAGTTCTGGTATTTGCCAGCGCATTGACCAAGGACGCGCCAATAGCGATTGACTATGATGACAGGGTGCCATTCCTCGACCAGCTTAGCGGTGTCACCGGCGACAAGTTAGACATTATTCTTGAGACCCCTGGCGGCTTAGCAGAAGTCGTTGAAGACATGGTCAAGACGATACGGGGCAGATTCTCGGAAGTCGCCATTATCGTCCCCGGCTGGGCCAAGAGCGCAGGCACAATCATGGTCATGGCTGCCGATGAGATTATGCTGGGGCCCAGTTCCGCACTTGGCCCTATTGATGCGCAGATAATACAGAACGGCAAGCGCTTCGCAGCGCATGCTTTCCTGCAGGGGCTGGAAAAGATCAAGGAGGAGGTTAGTGATACTGGCCAACTGAACCGGGCCTACATACCTATCCTCCAGAACATCTCGCCCGGCGAGATTCAGGGCTGCGAGAATGCGCTGGACTTTGCCAAGACGCTAGTGACCGAATGGCTCTGTGCCTACAAGTTCAAGTTTTGGGAGACTCACTCGAAAACGGGTCTATCGGTTACCCAGGAAGAAAAGCAGAGGCGGGCAGAGGAGATTGCGAAAATCCTGTGCGATCATGGCCACTGGTTGACCCACGGCAGATCGATTACCCTCTCTGATCTCATCGCTCCCCCGATTCGGCTGATGATTACCGACTACAGCCAGTTGCCCGAGCTCTGTGATGCAATCCAGCGGTATTTTACATTACTGAAGATCACCTTCGACACGACTAATATGTTTAAGGTCTATGAGACGCCGGCATCGCAGATTTACCGGTTCGTCACTCCGCCATCAGGTCAGGGGCCGCAACCGGCCAACCTTGACGTCATACTCGTAGACTTTGAATGCCCAAACTGTCACACGGTGACGAAGCTCCAGGCGAATCTCAAGCCGGGAGTTCCATTGCAGCCTGATGTAGTGGCCTTTCCAGCCAACGACATGTTTATCTGTCCCTCCTGCAAGGGGAACATTCATCTCGGTAACCTGCGGAAGCAAATAGAGTCCCAGACTAAGAAACACATTCAATAGGAGGTACTATGGCAGAGCAGCCCGGCAGCTTCCGCATCATCTTTGAGAAGATGGCGGAGCTGACACAGGAAGCCACCCCCCAAGAGTCGGCCTGGACTAACCAAGTGGACATGAACGAGTACGACGAGATCCGTGCCCTCCGGCAGATCGTCATGGAAGTTCAAGACAAGCCTCGGGTCTATTTTGCCACTACATGATTGACCGCAGAGATACAGAGTGCGAACCGAGAACCCGCCAATTCTGGCGGGTTCTTTCATTGCCTGGCTCTGGTGGCGGAAGTGAAGGATGAAAGACCGCCCCTAACCTCTGCGCCAGCGCTGTGTAGCGCCGCAGCACTCTATCGTTCCGCACCGCCGTCGCAATCGCCCGCGGATCACCCACCAGCACCACCAACCGCCGTGCGCGGGTGATCGCGGTGTACAGCAGGTTGCGCTGTAACATGATGTGATGGCTGTTGAGTACCGGCACCACCACGGCCGGGAACTCGCTCCCCTGTGACTTGTGAATCGTGATCGCGTAGGCCAGAGTCAGTTGCTGCAGATCGAACTCCTCGTACCCGATCACCCTGCCGTCGAAATCCACGGATAGCCGCTTCTCCACGGGATCGACCGCTAGCACGCGGCCCACGTCGCCGTTGAACACGTCCCTGACGTAGTCGTTGACCGTCTGCATGACACGGTCGCCCTCGCGCAGGATGCGGCTGCCGATCTCCAGCTCGTCAAGACCGCCCCACTGCGGGTTCAAGGCATCCTGCAATCGGGTGTTCAGGGACGCCACGCCGGCCTCCCCGCGGTGCATCGGGCTGAGCACCTGGATGTCGTCCGAACTGAAGCCGAAGCGCGCCGGGATGCGCTCGCACACCAACTGCTGGATCAGCTGGGCCGCGCGAACCGGGTCATCTGTGCGCGCCAGGAAAAAGTCGGTGGCATCCGGATCATCGGTGACCGGCATCTGGCCGCTCACGACGCGATGAGCGTTGTCCACGATATAGCTCCCGGCTGCCTGGCGGAATATGGTGTCGAGACGGATCAGTGCCGCATTGGGCAGGCCGCCCTCGATGGCGGCGATCACATCGCGCAGCACGTTGCCGGCGCCGACGCTCGGCAACTGATCCACGTCGCCGACCAGCACCAGGTGCGTGCCCGGCCGGATGGCGCGGACCAGGCTGTGGGCCAGGAGCAAATCGAGCATGGAGGCCTCGTCCACGATGACCAGGTCGGCATCAAGTGGGTTGGATTCGTCCCGAGCAAAGCTCAGCAGGCCGCTTTGCGGCTTCACTTCGAGCAGGCGGTGCACCGTCCGGGCCAGTTGCCCGGTTGCTTCGCTCAGACGTTTGGCGGCGCGGCCGGTGGGACAGGCCAGCGCTACGTTCACTCCGCTGGCGTCGGCCAGCCGGATCACTGCGCCCAGGGTGACCGTCTTGCCCGTGCCAGGACCACCGGTCAAGACGGTCAGCGGACGGGTGAAGGCGGCCTCCACCGCAGCGGCCTGGCGCTCAGTGAGTGCCAGGCCTGCATTGCCCTCGGTCAGGACACGGCGCAGGAGCCGCCAATCGAGATCCTGGAACGTCTCCAACCGGTCGCCACCGGCCCGCGCCAACTGCGCCAGGCAATCCGCCAGGCCGACCTCGGCGCTATGAAACCCGGTGCGGTAGACGGCATACTCGGTCTTCTGGTCGACGCCGGCGGGTGCGATCACCTCGTCAACCAGGCCATCCCCTTCACGCAGGCGTTGCAAGAGCATCGTCTCGGCGAACCCCGCATCCACGCCGAGCAGTTGGGCTGTGCGCCCCGCCAGCAGGTCGAAGGGCAGGTACACGTGGCCCTCGTGGCCGGCCAGCTCCAGGACGTACGACAGGCCGGCCGCCACCCGCTCCGGCGCCTGGTGGGGAACACCTATCGCCTGTGCGATCTTGTCTGCGGTCAGGAACCCGACGCCGGGGATTTCCCGCTCCAGGCGGTAGGGATCGGCCTGGACCGCTGCGATGGTCCGCTCGCCGTACTCGTCGTAGATCTTGGCTGCCAGACGCGGTGAAACCTCGTAGCCTTGCAGCCAGATCAGCGCGGCCCGGGCTGCCTGCTGGCTCTGCCAGGCCTGGGCGATGGCCTCCGCCCGGGCTACGCCGACGCCGGCAACCTCCTCCAGGCGCTCAGGCGCGTGGTCAAGCACGTGCGCCGTGGCCACGCCGAAGTGCGCGACGATGCGCCCCGCGATGGCCGGGCCGACGCCGGAGATGAGCCCGCTGCCGAGGTAGCGCTCCAGGCCGGCCAGGCTGGTGGGCACCACCGGCCGCACCTGGGCAACCTTGAGCTGCCGGCCGTAGCGCGGGTGCTCCACCCAGTCGCCGAGTAACTCTACAGCCTCGCCCGCCGCGAGGAGCGGCATCACGCCGACGACAGTCACGGCCGGGGCGCCGTCCGGCTCGAATTGGGCCACGGTGTAGCCGGTCTCGTCGTTGCGGTAGGTCAACGCGCGAATCGTGCCGCGCAGCGTCTCAGACATACGACTGGCCTGGGGCCAGGCGGACGCCGGCGATAGTGCAGCAAAGAGGTGTCAGGCATCGCAACATTCGTCTCACCGAAAAACCAAAAACCGGCCCATATGGGGCGCAAAACGCCCCGCCGGGGCGGTCTGTGTGTCCACATTTGGAGTGGGGGAGTAGCTCTTCAGCCGCCCGTTCGCGCCGAGGTCACTTACTCCGTGCAGATCGCCGTGCAGATCGCAGTGATCGGCGCAGCCTTTCCCACGTCTCATTCATCCGTCCGCGCTTCCCAGTCCTCCCCAGCGTCCCACGGCGCAAGCTCGGTCGAAGCGCCTTGTGCGGTGATCTGGCTGCCGTATACGCCCGCCAGGAAGGCAGCGCGCAGGAGTTCCGGGTAGGCCGGCGGACTCTCAAGCGATCGGGGCGTTGACAGTGTGGGCAACGCCGGCGTCACCCTGGAATCGGGCACAGGCACGTGGTGGATCTCCCGCACCCGGTCGTGGTAGATGTGGCGCTCCGGCTGCTGGTTGCTCCGCCAGGCGCGCAGCGGGAATTGCGCGGCCCACACCAGGCCCACCAACAGCCCGCCGCCCAGTAGCAGAAAGGCGAGGGCACGCGCCGTCTCTGCGCCGATCAACCACAGGGCGTAGATCACGCCGCCGATCAGCGCTAACACGGCCGCCACCGCCATGATCGCCAAGACACGCCCACCGTTGCTCACAGGTCATCCTCCTCGCCGTTCTGCTCCCAGTAGGCCGCGTGGAGCCGCCTGGCCCGCTCGCTGCCGATGCCGAAGCGTGCGGCCAGCGCGCCCACCGAGAGGCCGTCGGCCAGCGCCTGTTCGATGGCCTGATAATCTGGCTCGCTCAACGGCCGCCCCGGCCGGCCGCGGGGATCGCGCTGGAGGTCGGCCAGGCGCACTACCAGCGGCAGCTCGTCGTCCAGCGAGGGGACGCGCTCGCCGCGCGGGATCTGGCCGTACTGCATCCCGCCGATGAGTGGCGCCTGCAAGCGGGTCTCCATGCCGGCCGTGATCAGCAGGAAGTCCCCGTGCCCCAGCAGCAGATCGGCCATGGTCTTGGCCCGCCCCGCGGCCCCGAAGGTCTTGGTCGCCGTCGCGACCCGGCCCAGGAGCCGCGCCGTGAAGTTGGTCAGCGCATCGCCCAGGCTCCTGGCTCCCGGTTGCTGGGTCGTGACGACCAGGTGGACGCCGGCCGCCCGCCCCACCTGCGCGATGCGGGTCAGGAAGCCCTCGACCTCACCGTTCACCATCAGCAGGTCGCCGATCTCCTCGATCACCACCACGAGCTTCGGCTCACGCTGGTTTGCGGCCAGGCGGCGGTCCATTTCCGTCGTCGCCCAGGCCAGGAGGCGGGCGCCATCCAGCGGATTACTGACAATCGGGTGGCGCAGGTGGGCGGACTTGCCGAAGTAGGGCGCCAGATCGTGCCCCTTCTTGTCCACCATCACGAACCCCAGCCGCGCCGGCGGGTTCTGCACGGCCAGGCGATAGAGCAGCCAGCGCAGCGCCACTGTCTTGCCGGAGCCCGTCGTGCCGCCGATCGCCAGGTGGGCGGTGTCGGGGTCGTCCAGGTCGTACCAGACCGGCTGACCCGTCACCGACAGTCCCAGGGCCACGTGCCACGAGGTCGGCGGCGTGAACCGCTCGACCGCTGCGGCACCGAGCTTGCGCCGCTCCTCCGGCGCTTTGGGCACTTCGACCAACAGCTTGCCGTGGTCGCGCGCGATCCGGCAGGTGCTGCTGTGGGCGGCGAGCGCGACCGCGCTGGCGATCTTCTCGACCTTTTCGGCCGGCACGCCGACCTCCAGATGGATCGCGAAGGTGCGCAGTTGCGGCCCGTCGAAGAGCGGCACGACGATCGGCCGCAGCCGGTTCTGCTCCAGCGCGCGAGCGATCATGCCGGCGTAGAAGTGCATGAGCTGCTCCGGCGTCATGCGCTGGCCGGGTAGGCCCGGCCCGGGCGCGCCTGTGTACGTGGTCATCGTGTGCTCCCAGTGCAGACGCGGCTGCAAAGCCGCGCCGTTGGGAATGGGAAGACATCTACGCCCGCAGCCGGGCTTCACCCTGGCTGACCCCTGCGTCTCCCGATGTGCTCCGTGTGTGCGCCGGCTTAGGGCCGGCTGCCGCCGGCTTCCCCGGCCGCCCGCAACAGCCGCCGGTACTCCTCGATGCCGAGGAGGGCAACGAAAGGTTCGTGGTTGCGCTCGACCAGATAGTGTTGGCACTGGTAGTGCGCCACCTCCAGATGCCTGGCCAGGTGGGTCCGCAGATCTGTGACCGTAATCGTGACGCCGGTCGGCTTGGGCCGCGTCGATGAACTTTGCGCCATCTTCCCTCTCACGCGAAGTTGGAGTGCCCCTGACTGGTCAGGCACCCTCCTGCAGGCGGTCGAGCGCCTTGCCGGAATGCAGCCGGTGTCAGTGCGACTGCCCGGCGCTCTGCGCCAACGCCCCTGGCCGCCTTGTGGCCGGGGCATCCGGCGGGCGCGGCCTCCGCCCCCGTCCTCTCCCCACCGGCCCTTTGGGCAGGGGGGCGAGAGGCGGGTGGCGGCTGCGCCCCGCCCCTGGCCCCCCTGGGCCACTACCCGGCCCGCTGGGCCGCCGCCCGGTTGCCGATGAACTTGCCGCCGCGCGCGTTGGCCTTGTGCCGGCCCACCATCTCCCGCATGGCGTCGGTGACCGTCAGGTAGATCACGCGGTCGACGACCACCACTGCCGAAGGCGGACCGCCGTTGCCCGCCGGCGACGAACGCAGCCAGCCCTCGATGGTCACTTCGAGGTTGCCGTCGGTCAACCCCCAGTAGGCCAGGGCGTCCGGCGCGTGCTCCTCGGGGAACAACACGCAGTGGTGGCCGCCATACGCCGCATGATCGGTGATCAGCGTGGCCACTGTGTACACGCCGGCGAGATCACCGGCCTTCACTTCGGCGGCGCGCAGGTCCGCCAGCTTGCCACTCAGCACTACGCCGTTCTGCCTTTTCATCGGGTCCGCCGGATCTCCTCAATCAATTGCCGCGTCATGAACTGCATCTTGGTCAAGACTTCCTCCCGAGCAGGAACTTCTCCAACGCCGCCCGATGGGGCAGCAGCCAACGGGCGCGGATCGCCGCCCATTCGTCCGCAGGAATCTCGCCGCGTACCAAGCGCCAGCGGGGCAGCGGACCTTCGGGCTTGAGCGTCCAATCGTCGTCCACGTGCTCGATGCGCGCCCCGCAACACCGCGCTCCGAACAGGGCACCAAACACGCCTTCCGGGTCAGCGGCGTCTCGGTGATACGCCAGATCTAACACCAGCAGCCAGCGGGCGTGGTCGCCGACCAGGTCGGGCCGGGGATCGGCCCAGGGCGGGTCCGGCGGCGCGGGCCGGAAGCAGCCGCAGTGTTCGAGCACGGCCCGCAGGGCCGCAAAGTCATCACACCCGCCGGGCTGCGTCGCTGGAGGCAGCTCATCGGCGGCAGGCGGCTCGGCGAAGAGCGGGCCGAGGGCCGATGACTCACCCTCTGAGCGCCTCACGTCCGCCGGAGCTGCGACCGGGAGGGCGATGCGCCGCCGCCGCTTCACGCCACGTCACGGTTTTCCGAACGGGCTCCCTGGTCAGCATCGGCGGCGTCTGCCGTGTCACCCGCATCCGGCAGACCTTGCCGCTGCGCCTTCAGCTTCAGCCGGCGCTCAAACCACCAGGGCACCGGCAGCGGGCCGGGATGCGCGGCTGGCACCGGCGACGGCGGGTGTTCCCGCCGCGGGCTGGGCTCCGGCAGCGCCCCACCCCAGGCCCGCTCGGTCAGCTCGCCCGGCGTTCCTGGCCGGACCGTGCGCGGATCGACCGCTTCCATCGGCGCGCTATTCCGATAGGTCCCCTCCGGCTCGCCGTCGCGATCGCCGGCCATCAGGTAGAAGACCCGCCGGGCGAAGACGTATCCGGCGCCGTCGTTGGGCGCGTCGCTGCGCAGCTCGGCGTAGCCGACCAGGCGACCGATGCGCCAACCGGCCGGTTTGTTGCGGCGGCGATGGGTCAGGAAGATCGTCTGGCGCACGTAGTCCAGGCTGCCGATGTCGGCGAGCCAGATGATACGTTCTTCACCGGCGAGCGCGTTGGCGTCCATGGCGATCCTTCTCCCCTCCGTCAGGCGTTTCCTGGCCTTGTTCAGTCCCCGCGGGGCGACATTTCGGTCTCGTTCTCTCGCTGTTTTCGCGGGAATCCAGGAATCGCGGGAATTTCTCAACATTTCCGCGACGCGGGGTTAAGGAGTCCCCTCCCTTGTAACGCGCAAGTCTTGAAAAAATCCCGCGATTCCCGAATTCCCGCGCGACTGGCTCACTCACGATGCGCCTCCAGGTCGGCCATCGCCGCGGCAGTGGCGCAGGGTGTAGAAGGAGCGCTTGTTCACCTTGTCCGGCTCCTCGACCAGCTCCCAACCCGCCAGGCTCAGGCTGGCGCGCAGCTCCCGCAGCCGGTGCGCGATGGCCTTGCCCCCACCCAGGTGGGGCAGCGTCGCGCCGGCGTCCCCCAGCACGCGCACGAAGTCGGTGGCGGTGCGCCGCTGGATCCCCTCGGCCGGCGCGTACTCCAGGATCGCGCGCAACAGCGGATCGGCGTCGCCCACGGCGAGCGCCTGGGCTGCGCGCCAGGCGTTCAGAGCTGGGATGGCCCGCTCCTGCTGCCCCGTGGCCGCGTACCAGGCCCAGGCCAGGCGCGCGAAGTCCAGGAAGCGCGCCGGCAGCTCGCCCGGCGCCTGTGGCGCCCACGACAGCATGTGCGCGGCCGCGGTCACCAGGTAGGCGAACACCTCGGACCGGTACTCCACCACCTCGCGGTCGATCTCCGAGTCGGCCCGCCGCCGGGCGTCGCTGAACTCCACCGTGGTGAGCGGCAGGATGCGCTCGGCCACATCGGGCCGGGCGAAGGGCGCGGTGCGGCTGGTGATCACCACCGCGGCCCGCATCTCCTTGTCAGTCAGCTCCTCGTCGGTATACAGCTTGCGGCTCTGTTTGCGGCCGCCTGTCGCCACTACCGCCAGCGCGTCCACCAGCCACGGCGGTGGCTCCGCATCCACGTTGTCCAGCGCGAAACAGAGCCGCATCTTGGCCATGGCCCAGAAGTCGCGCGGATCGTCAGACAGCGGGGTGACGCCGGACGCCGGGCCGTAGATGATGCGGATGATGGCGCGGCCCAGCGTGCTCTTGCCACCGCCTTTGTTGCCCAGCAGCGCCAGCAGCGGCAGCGGCCGCAGGTTGGCGATCATGCCGGCCAGGAACACGCCCAGCAGCGCCTGCTGGATCTCGGGCGTGTAGTCGGGCACCTCCAGCGGCGCGGCCAAGGCCGGTTGGAACGCCTGCAGCTCCAGCGGGCTCAACGGTTCCGCCTGCCAGTCCCATTCGGGCAGTACAGCGTCGGCAGCGAAGATGATGTCGTCCGCGCCGTTGCGCCGCCACTCCAGCTTCTGGCCCGGCCGCGCCACCACGTAACCCCGCGGGCCGCACGAGGCGTACACCGTGCTGGTAGCCGGGTCACTGAAGCTGAACCGCCGCACCTGCACCCGCCGGCCCTCGTTGGCTGCGGTGGTGCGCAGGTCGTGGTACAGCCAGTCAAAGGCCGGCTCCGCGGGGTTGACGCCGCAGCGTGACACGGCCGCTTGCAGCGCGAGCGACTCGTTGTCGGTCAGCGCCAGCATGCCACCGTCGTCAGCCAGCAGGTAGGGTGCGCCCCGGTCCCCGTCGCAGATCAATGCGCCACGCTCCAGCAGCCAGCGGCAGATCGTCTCGCCGACCACATCCTTGGCCGCCCGAGTGGCCCGCTCGTTGAGCCGCGCCGTCACCCATGGCGCAAAATCGGCCAGCGTCTGGGGGTCTGCCGGCGGGGGCAGCTCGGCCGCGGCCGGATGGGCCGCCCACTGTGCCGGAAGCGCAGCCAGGTCGGCGCGCACGTCGGCCACCGGCGTCTCCAGCGCGCCGGCGACGCGGCCGGCGATGGCATCGAGGTCGGGGCTGCCCGGGTCGGTGTCCAAGATCACCTCGACGCTGCCCCGGTTGCCGGCTGCAACCTTGACCCGCAGGCCCTCCCCTTCCGGCGTCACCGTGTAGCGCAACTGGCCGTGGCGCAGGTAGGCCCGGTTGCCGGAGCGGCCGCCCCAACGCAGCTCGCCGCCCTGGCCGCCGGGCGGCCAACCCGACTGGTCCGACTCCCCGGCACGCGCTGGCTCGCCAGGTTGCTCCGCAGCATCGTTGGGACCATCACCCGCCTGGTCTGGCGCTACGACTCGCTGTGCGGCGGGCTCCCAACTGCGACCGTCCGCGCTCGCGCGCTCCCGCCACCCGGGCTCGACCAGGTCGCGCAGCGCGTGCCAGTCGCGGCCGTGACAGCCGTTGTGATGACAGCCGGCCGCGATCGCGCCGGAAGCGAATTGCACGATGTAGGCTGA
>CAZMIS010000119.1:0-10496 GCA_964566325.1 uncultured Anaerolineales bacterium | reverse complement strand
AGAACAGTCAAAACGCGAATAATCGCCTAAACACATGGGCAGGCAAGGAGCATCATAATGGCTGAAGCACTGGGAATGATCGAAACCAAGGGTTTCGCAGCAATGGTGGAAGCATCCGACGCGATGGTCAAGGCTGCGAAAGTCGAGCTGGTCGGATATGAGAAGATCGGTGGCGGCTACGTCACGGCCATCGTGCGCGGCGACGTGGCAGCGGTCAAGGCTGCGCTCGAGGCCGGCGCACGGGGAGCCGAGAAGGTCGGCGAAGTCGTATCGGTGCATGTCATCCCGCGGCCCCACGAGAATGTCGACCGCGCGCTGCCGTTGGGTCGCCAACCCAAGGAATGATGTATGCAGAATCTCTGGCGTGAGCTGCGCCCCGGGCCAAAGGTGCCGGAAATCGTCTACGCCATCATCGAGATTCCGAAGGGATCGCGCAACAAGTACGAGTACAACAAAGAGAACGGCGTGATCGTTCTCGATCGCGTCCTCTTCTCCTCCCTGCACTACCCGGGAGACTACGGCCTGATCCCGCGCACGTTCTACGATGATGGCGACCCGCTGGACATCCTGATGATGACCAACGAACCTACGTTCCCCGGTTGCATCATCCAGGCGCGTCCCATCGGCATCTTCCGCATGCTCGACCGCGGCGCGAAGGACGACAAGATCCTGGCAGTCTCGGCCACCGACCCGCTGCTGTCGGAGTATCACGACCTGAAAGATGTGCCGCCTCATTTCCTGCACGAAGTGGCACATTTCTTCGAGGTCTACAAGGATCTCGAAGGCTCTCGCACAAAGCCGATCGGCTGGGAGGACGCGGCCGCGGCGAAGAAGGAAATCCTGCGCTCGATCAAGCTGTTCGATGACCGCTTCGGCCTGCCGGGCCTGTGATCGGCCGGCGCGCGGGCACGTCCCCTGGACCTGCTCGCCCCTGAGGTAGCGCAACTCAGCCATGGAAATCGTACCGGGCCTGCACTGCATCTCCGGCGTCTCGCACGGCGTGAACGCCTATGTCTGGCATCCGCGGCCTGCCGAGCGAGGCGAGGGGGAGCCAATCCTGTTTGACTGCGGCTACCCATGGCAAGCACGACTCCTCCTCGACAGCCTGGAGGCGCTGGGCTGTCCGGCCGGCCAGATTCGAACCATCGCGATCACGCATGACGACTACGATCACACGGGCGGGCTGGCGGATGTCGTGGAAGCCAGTGGCGCCCAGGTGATCGCCCATGTGGCGGAAGTTCCGAGCCTGGAAGGCGCCGCGTGGCGCGAGCTGCCGAGGCGCGGCGACTTGACCAGCGCCCTTCTCCGCGCGGTCACCGGGGTTGCCTACGCAGCCCGGCCCAAGCGACCGGTCGTCGTCACCCGCCCCGTCGAAGACGGCGCACAGCTGCCCGGTGGTTGGTCTGCCATCCATACGCCCGGCCACACGCCCGGGCACCTGGCATACTGGCACGCGGGGACGCGGGTGCTGATCGCGGGAGATGTCCTGGGCAGCCGGCTGCGCGGCGAGATTCGCGCCAACCTCGGGTCATTCTCGGTGGACAATGAGCAGGTTGCGGCGAGCGTTCGGAAGCTGGCCGCATTGGAGCCGGAGACGATCTGTTTCGGCCACGGCTCGGAGATCGTCGGCGGCGCGGCCCGGCTCCTGAACCGGTTGGCCGGCTCACTCAATTAGCGAGAGGTTGCATATGCTCATCGGCAAAGTCGTCGGCACGGTGGTCGCCAGCCGCAAGGAAGAGAAGCTGGAAGGCATGAAGTTGCTCGTCCTGAGGCAGGTCAGCATCGAGGGCCAGCCCGGATCGGGCTACGTGGTGGCGGTTGACGCGGTGGGCGCAGGGCTGGACGAGTACGTGCTCTATGCGAGCGGCTCATCGGCCCGGCAGACCGTTATCACCGACAAGCGGCCCGTCGATGCGGTCGTCATGGCAATCATCGACCAGTGGGAAGTCGGGGGCGAGGTCAAGTACCGCAAGGTCGAGGGCGAGTATCAATCCTGAGTGGATGAATCGGTGCCGGGACCAGGCTGAATCATGGCGAACAAACTGACAGATGCACAGATCGACGCGATCGCGCGGCGGATGGAGGACCGGGCCGGGCAGCGCGCTGCCCGTCAGCCGCTTTCGTCTGGTGCACGGCCCTCCCACCCAGCACGAGCTGCCGCCGCGAGTCGCACCACAGAAGCGCCTGCGGGGCGCGACGGTATCTACGCTGATCTGGACTCTGCCGTAGCAGCTGCGCAGCGCGGATATCGTGCGCTGGATGGGCTCACGGTCGAGAAGCGGGTCGCGCTCATCGACGCGATGCGGACCACCATGCGCGCCAATGCCGAGCTGCTCGCCCGCATGGCCCACGAAGAGACGGGACTGGGTCGCGTCGAAGACAAGATCAAGAAGAACCACCTGGTCATCGCCAAGTCGCCTGGCCCCGAGATCCTGCAGCCATCGGCCTGGACTGGAGATCGCGGCCTGACGCTGGTCGAGCGCGCACCCTACGGCGTCTTCGGCGTCATCACACCCAGCACCAATCCGACCTCCACGATCATCAACAACGCCATCGGCCTCGTCGCAGCCGGCAACTCAGCCGTGATCAACGTGCACCCCGGCGCCAGGCGCGTTTCCGCCTACCAGATCCAGCTCCTGAACCGGGCGATCGTGCACGCGGGCGGCCCCCCGGACGTCCTGACTGCGTTGGCCGAGCCCACCGTGGAGACCGCCCAGGCGCTGATGAAGCATCCCGGCATCCGCATCCTGCTCATCACCGGCGGCGGCGCAGTCGTCAGGCTCGCGATGTCGTCGGGCAAGCGTGCCATCTGCGCGGGGCCAGGCAATCCGCCGGTCGTCGTGGACGAGACCGCGGACCTTGACCTTGCCGGACGTGAGATCGTCTTCGGCGCCAGCTTCGACAACAACATCATCTGTGTCGATGAGAAAGAGATCTTCGCGGTCAGCAGCATCGCAGACAGGCTAAAGGCAGCCATGGTGGAGAACGGTGCGGTCGAGCTTCCGTCCTACCGGCTGAAGGCCCTGGAGCGGCTGATCTTCGAGAACTTCCCCGGTCCCCGCCAACACGGCGTGATGCGGAAGGAGTGGATCGGCAAGGACGCCGGGCTGATCCTGCGGGAACTGGGCATTTCCGCGCCGAAGGCGCGCCTGGTCCTGGTGGAGACGCCGGTGGACCATCCGCTCATCTGGACCGAGCAGCTCATGCCCGTCATGCCCATCGCGCGGGTTCGCAACGTCGACGAGGCCATCGATCTCGCGGTCGAGGCGGAGCACGGCTTCGGCCACACCGCCAGCATGTTCAGCCGGAACATCGATGCCCTGAGCCGCATGGCGCGGCTGATCAACACCAGCATCTTCGTCAAGAACGGCCCGAACCTGGCGGGCCTCGGCTATGGCGGCGAGGGCTTCACCAGCTTCTCGATCGCGAGCCCGACGGGCGAAGGATTGACCAACGCCCTGACTTTTACCCGGATCCGCCGCTGCACCATGGTGGATCACTTCCGGATCGTGTGAACGTAACGCAACCGAGGGCCGCCTTGCGTCCTTCCGCTGCTTCCCTGACGTGGAGAATCTCGGATGACCCTACCCCAGCCGGCGCTCGCGCTGATCGAATTTGACTCCATTGCCGCCGGAATCGAGGCCGGTGACGCGATGACGAAGAAGGCGCCCATCGCGCACATCATCGCCGGCACCGTCCATCGCGGAAAGTATCTCGTGCTGGTCGCCGGCGCTGTCGCCGACGTCGAGGAGTCGTATCGCGCGGGGCTGGCCACCGGTGCGGGCGCCGTCGTGGACTCGGTGCTGCTGCCCGGCGTGCATCCGGACGTGGTGGACGCCGTGTCGGCCCAGCGGAGGCCGGAGCCGATCGACTCGCTGGGCGTCATCGAGACGCGGACCGTCGCCGCAGCCATCGCGGCGGCAGACGCGGGCATCAAGGGCGCCGAGGTCAACCTGCTGGAGGTCCGCCTTGCCGACGGCCTGGGGGGACGCGGGCTGGTCCTGTTCTCCGGCCTGGTGCACGATGTAGAAGCTGCCGTCCGCATGGGAACCGACGCCATCTCCGGCGCCTCTTCCCTGCTTCACGCTGTCGTCATCCCGCGGCTGCACCCGGAGATGGCCGACAACCTCCTGAGTGATACGCGCTGGCGGCCGCACGTCATCTCGCTGCGAACCTGACAGGCAGGCGACATGAAGGCACGGAGTTTGAAATCGGACAACAGACGACTGAGGCGGCTATCATGAACGAACCATCGAACGCGGTGCTTGCTTCGATCCACGAGCATGGGTCGGTGCGTCGCTACCTGCCCGACCCGGTGCCTTCCGCTCACGTCGAGGCGATCGTAGCCGCGGCCCAACGCGCATCGACCTCATCGAACCTGCAGGCCTGGTCCGTCGTCGCAGTGACCGGCCAGGCGAAGCGGGAAGCGCTTGCGCATCTGTGCGGTGACCAGGCGCACGTGGCACAGGCGCCCGTATTCCTGACGTGGTGCGCCGACCTGGCGCGCCTGGATCGGGCATGCGAGTTGCGCGGCTACCGCCAGAGCACCGAATACCTGGAAAGCTTCCTGGTTGCGGCCATCGATGCCGCCATCGCTGCGCAGAACGCGGCGGTTGCTGCGGAATCGCTGGGTCTCGGCATCTGCTACATCGGCGCCATCCGGAATGAGCCACACGCGGTCGTCGAGCTACTCCAACTGCCTGCCTTGACGCTTCCCATCACCGGCATGACGGTCGGTTGGCCTGCAACCGAAGCGCCGGTGCGCCCGAGGCTCGCGCTCGATGCGATCCTCCACTGGGAGCACTACGACATCACGCGCCGCGACGAGCTGCTCCACGAATATGACAAAGCAATGATTGCGACCGGCATCTACCAGGGACGCCAGGTTCCCGTGCCAGACAAGCCGGATCTCATGGAGGAGTACGGTTGGCTCGAGCACACGGCGCGTCGTGTCGCTCAGGCCGCCCGAACGGACCTGCGCGAGGAAGTGGAGCGCCAGGGGTTCGGCCTTCGCTGATCGCGCGGGCCTGGCCAAGCGAAAGGAGCGACTGCAGTGAAGCAGCAGGACAACGACGTCGTCATCATCGGCGCAGCCCGGACTGCGATCGGCAAGTTCCAGGGTTCGCTGAGCACCGTACCCGCCACCCACCTGGGCGGCATCGCCATCCAGGCCGCGGTGGAACGCGCCCGGATCGACCCCAACGAAATTTGCGAAGTCTTCATGGGCAACGTCGTCCAGGCGGGTGAGGGCCAGGCCCCCGCCCGGCAGGCGACATTGAAGGCCGGGCTGCCCCCCGAGGTAGGGGCCACGACCATCAACAAGGTGTGCGGCTCCGGCCTGCAGGCCGTGATGCTGGCAGCGGCAAATATCCACGCCGGTGTGGGCGACCTGTATGTCGCTGGGGGGATGGAGAACATGAACCTGGCCCCCTACCTCTTGACCCGCGCCCGGACGGGCTATCGCCTGGGCAACGGCGAGTTGATCGACGCCGTCATCCTCGACGGTCTCTGGGACCCCTACGAGCAGAAACACATGGGCGAATTCGCAGAATGGACCGCCGAGACCTATGGCATCAGCCGGCAGGACCAGGACGACTTCGCGCTCATGAGCCACCAACGCGCGCTCGCAGCCATCGACCAGGGTCACTTCAAGGACGAGATCGTCCCGGTGCCCATCCCCCAACGCAAGGGCCCACCGGTTCTCTTCGATACGGACGAGAACCCCAGGCGCGACACGGCTGCGCATGTCCTCGCTGGCTTGAAGCCCGCGTTTCGTGAGGGAGGCACCGTAACCGCGGGCAATGCGCCCGGGATCACGGACGGCGCGGCGGCAGTCGTCGTCGCCCGGCGAGCGTTCGCAGAGGCACACGGTCACAAACCACTTGCGCGCGTCATTGGCTATGCGCAGGGCCGAGCGAGGCCACACGAGGTGTTCATCGCGCCCGTCATCGCAGTCCGGCGTCTCTGCGAGTCGATCGGCCGCACTCCGGCCGGCTTTGACCTGGTCGAGGTTAACGAGGCCTTTGCGGCCCAGTCCTTGCAGAACATCCGCGCCCTGGAACTGGATCCGGCCAGGGTGAACGTGCACGGAGGGGCCATCGCGCTCGGACACCCCATCGGCGCCAGTGGCGCCAGGGTGCTCACGACCTTAATCTACGCCATGCAGCAGCGCCGGGCTCAATCGGGCCTGGCGGCCCTCTGCCTGGGAGGAGGAGAGGCCGTCGCAATGGCGGTGGAACTCGAATAGCCCGGTGCCCCCTCGCTCCGTCCGCCAGTGGACGCGGACGAGGGAGATCGCCGGCGCAGACAGGGAGTTGGACCTATGACGAAAGAGCCAAAACTGACCCTTTCGCAGATCGAGGCCATGCGCCCGGGTGCGCGTGCCGCCGTGCGCACCTGCATGGGAGTGCGCGCACAGGATCGTGTCTTCGTGATCACCGATCGGGCGACCAGCGCCATCGGCCGGCTGCTCAGCGAAGAAGCAGCCGATGTGGGTGCGCAGACCATCGCAGGAGAGCTGGAGCATTTCGGCCTGCGCCCGATGACCGAGTTCCAGGGCAACCTGCGCAGCGAGCTCGGGGCCTTCCGCCCGACGGTCACCTTCTATGCTGCGGCCAGCCAGCCTGGCGAGCTGCCGTTCCGCATGAAGCTGCGCGTCTTCCTTCTCGACGAACTCAAGGTGCGCCACGCGCACATGCCTGGCGTGACACAGCAGTTGATGCTGGAAGGCATGCGGGTCGACTACAAGATCGTCTCCGCGCTGACGCGCGCGGTGTATGATCTCGGGCGGGAGACTCGCACCATCGTCGTCACCACCCCCGACGGCACGAACCTGACCGCCAGGATCAGTCCAGATCTGCGATGGGTCCCTTCCACAGGCATCTACCACGAACAGGGCCAGTGGGGCAACCTGCCCGAAGGCGAGACCTTCACCTGTCCCGAGACGCTGGATGGCGTGTTGGTGGCCCACGTGCTGGGCGACTACTTCAGCGAGAAGTACGGCGTCCTGGAGCAGCCGGTGATTTTTCACCTCAGCGACGGCCGGGTCACTTCGGTCGAGTGCACGCGGGCCGACATTGCCCTGGAGATCACGGACTACCTGGACTCTTCGGAGAACGGCCGGCGCGCGGGCGAATTCGCCATCGGCACGAACATCGGTCTCAAGCGGCTCACGGGAAATCTGCTGCAGGATGAGAAACTGCCGGGCGTTCACGTGGCGTTCGGAAATCCCTACCCGCACGAGACGGGCGCGGACTGGACCAGCAGCGTCCATGTCGACGTGATCCCCGTTCAGTGCACCATCGTGATGGACGGCCAGACGGTCATGCAGGATGGCCGGTTCAATTACGACCTGCTCGGCGTCTCACCAAGCGGCCGCTGAGGCAGAAGCCAACTGCGCGAACCGCGGGCCCACCTTTCTTGACCAGAAGGGCGCCTGCATCTATACTCGGTCCCTGGCGGCCTTCACGGCCGCCATATCTTTGTGACCAGTAGCATATGAGCGAAAAGACGCAGCCAGTCCGGAAGCGCAGGTTCGACCTGCGGCTAAATACGGAGGTCGACGAGTTCCTCGCCGGGCCCTATGAACCGGAGACAGACGACCGGCCTGGTAGCAGGCACGGCCGCCACCTGTTCTGGGCCGACGGCCTGGTCTCCAACACCTCCGAGTCGTTCATCCTCAACTTCACGAACCCGTTCGCGCTTGCACTCGGCGCTACAAATGCGCAGATGGGCATCATGAGCAGCCTCACCAATCTGGCTGCAGCCCTGGCGCTCCTGCCGGGAGCCCGGCTGGATGAGCGCTTCGAGAGCCGTCGGCGAATCGTGGTTGCCACCAGCATCATCCATCGGCTGTTGCTCATGGCCATCGCCATGCTGCCACTCCTGTTCGGCGAGGCCGCGATCTATGTATTCATCGCCCTGGTCGCGCTGCGCGGTTTCTTCTCGCAGTTGGGCTATCCTGCCTGGTCAGCCTTCACCGCCGATCTGGTGCCTCCCCGCATCCGCGGGCGCTATTTCGGGTCCAGGAATATCGGCCTCGCGCTGGCGGCGTTGATAGCGACCCCCCTGGCCGGCCGGCTGGCCGAGTCCATCGGCTTACCCGGCGGCTACCAGGTCGGCTTCGTTCTGGCCGCATTCATCGGCCTTGGCGCCACCATCATCTTCAATCGCATTCCCGATCCACCGCGCTCCTACGCGCCGAAGGCCGAGGCGACGGGCGACAAGCAGCCGATCCTGGACCTGCTGAAGGCCCATCCCCGCTTCACCGCGTTCAGCGCCGTCGCCGTGCTGTGGAATCTCTCGATCATGGTGGCCGGTCCGTACTTCAGCGTATACATCGTGCGCGACCTCGGCGCGGGCCCGACGCTGATCGGCCTTCTTGCCGCGTCCAATAGCCTGCTGAACATCATCGGCCAGCGCATCTGGGGACATCTCAACGATCGCAAAGGCGCGGCCTGGGTGATGGCCGTCACGGGCCTGCTCATTCCCCTGGTGCCGGCCCTCTATGCCCTTGCGCCGAACCCGTGGTTTCTGATTGGCGTCGAGGCTATCTCGGGCTTTGGTTGGTCGGGCTACAGCCTGGCCAGCTTCAATCTCATGCTGGGGCTGGCGCCGGCCGAGCAGCGCGCACGGTTCTCAGCCTTGTACCAGATCGCCGTGTTCGGGTCTTCGTTCATCGGCCCGCTGATCGGCATGCTCCTGGTGGGGATCTGGGACATCAAGCTGCTCTTCTGGATCTCGGCGATCGGCCGCGTGATCGCATCGATCCTGTTCATGATCACCGTTCGGTCGGGCTCAGACCGGGAGTGATCTTGTCCGGCGCGGCGTCTCGTGTTAAGATGGGACCCGCAGCATTCACCCCAACCCGAACCGGAGGAGGTCGCCGATGAACTGCACCAAGTGCGGCCAGTGGAATCCCGACGACAAGCGCGTCTGTTGGCGCTGTGACGCCGAGTTGCCGAAGCCAGTCGAGAAGAAGCCGAAAAATGCGGTCACCTTCCTGGGCCTCCCGCTCTGGAGCTGGATCATCATGGCCATGATGTTCCTGCTGCTGGTGGCGGGCCAGTGCATCGCGCCGATGCTGGCCCGTTGACGGAACCGTGGGCGACGCAGCCCTTCGAGCAACTGGTCACGCGCCTCCTGGACTGGATGGGCCGGGCCAGGCGTAATCTGCCCTGGCGCAGGCTTCGCACGCCATACGCCGTGTGGATCTCCGAAGTCATGCTGCAACAGACGCAGGTCGCCACTGTCATCCCCTATTTCGAGCGCTGGCTATCGCGGTTCCCGGACCCCGCCGCGCTCGCGGCCGCCCCGTTCGACGACATCATGAAGTCCTGGGAAGGCCTGGGTTACTATGCGCGGGCTCGCAATCTGCACCGCGCGGCCCAGCTGATCGTCGGGAGCCACGGCGGACAGATCCCCGGCGAGAGGGCCGCGCTGCTGGCGCTGCCGGGGATCGGGCGCAGCACCGCAGGAGCGATCCTCAGCCTTGCGTTCGACCAGCCCGAGCCGATCCTCGACGGCAACGTCCGCCGTGCGCTGTGCCGGATTCATGACATCGAGGGCGATCCGCGCGCACCGGCGGTTGAGGCTGAGCTATGGCGGCTGGCCGAGGCCTGGGTACGCGCTGCGCCTGCGGGGCGGGCAGGGGCCTTGAACGAAGCACTCATGGAGCTGGGCGCGCTCATCTGCACGCCCGACCGGCCGCAGTGCCCGGAGTGCCCCCTCGTCGGGATTTGCCTGGCCCACGCCCGCGGCACAGTGTCTCTTCGTCCCTTGCGACGCCGCAAATCACCCACGCCGCTGCACGACGTCGTCGCCGCCGTGATACAGAATCCGACCGGCGAGTTGCTGCTCGTGCGGCGTCACGACGAGGGCCTATTGGGAGGATTATGGGGCTTTCCGGGCGGCACTGTGGCCCCGGGGGAGGACCACGCTTCGGCAGTTCGACGGACGGTCGAGGACCAGGTCGGCATCGTTGTGGCGCCTGCCGCATCCCTCGGCGGGTTCAGCCACGCCTACACGCACTTTCGCATCACCCTGCACGCGTGGACAGCCGACTGGCTGGCGGGAGAGCCCCAGGCGAAGCGGTGCGCTGAAGTCCGGTGGGTCGCGCCGCAAGCGCTGGAGGATCATCCCATGCCGGTCACCGACCGCCGCGTGACGCGTCTCCTCGGCGACGACAGAGGGCGAGGAAGTCCTCCTTGAACGCCATCGCCTCGGATTCAGTTGATACGACGGGCAGTTCACCCCACGCGCGCGCCTAGCTGCTGCGCGCCACCAGGCTGTCCAGCAGCTCCGCCAGCACCCGCTGCATCGCCAGGTCCCCGGAGCCTGCCACGCGCCGCAGTGCGCTGCGTGCAGCCTGCATCGCCTCAGCAATCGCATCTTCGGTCGCCACACGCGCGCCCGCCCGATCCAGCAGCGCCAGCACCTTCTCCGCATCGTTCCCTTCGAATGCAGCGCCTGCGTAGAGCGCACGAAGCTCCGCCCCC
>CAZMIS010000118.1:0-10648 GCA_964566325.1 uncultured Anaerolineales bacterium | reverse complement strand
CGGTCGTCATCTCGCTGTGCTTACGGGAGCCCAAGGCCCTGGTCTTTGGGCAGGATGACGATCGGCGTCCCCTTCGGGTTCCAGCCCGTGAACCATGCCGCATCTTCCGGCGCGAGACGGATGCAACCCTTGGAGGCCGGGTAGGCGCCGAGGGCATCCACATCCTCGTACACCTTCTGCCCGTCGACCAGCGTGTAAGGCGTGCTGTGGATCAGGATGTTGCCCGCGTCCTGGAAGAGATACCAGCCTTCATCGGCGTAGACGCCTGACGCGTGGAAGGTGCCCCAGTACTCGCCCACCAGCCCGTACCAGGCGAGCGTGCGGTAGCCGCGCGATTCATCGCCCGTGCTGATGGGCATGACGCGCGGCGCGGCCTCAGGGTCCCACACCGTCATGGTCTGGCTGAGGAGGTCGATCACGACGAACCGGCGGGCCATATCCATGCCGTACCGTTCGACGACCTGGACGAGGCGCGGCGTGAGCACGTCGGGGGTCGCCGGGGGCGCGGGAAGGGGCGTGGCCGTCGGAACCGGCCGGGCCGTGGCCGTGGGCAGGACAATGCTCAGATCGACCGGCACGAGGGTCGGGGTGGCCGTCTGCGGACGCGGGGTGCGCGTGGGCGTCACCGTCGCAGCCACACTGGCAGCGGGCCGCAGGCCGGCCCGGCGCAGCCACGGCGCGCCCCAGGCGGCCCACGCGGTGCCGGCCAGGGCAATCAGGATGACGGTCGCGACGATCAGGATCAGCGCAAATCGTTGCGAGTGTTGTCTGTGAAATCGGTTATCTGGGGTCATCATTTGACGGGGTGCGCTCAGGCTCCCCGGTGCTGCTCGAATGCCTTCATGGCGGCCTCGAGGTCCTCCTGGCGCACGGCCACGGTGAGGTCCCCGCGCGTCCGCTCGAGCACGCCCCGCAGCATGTCGGTCGTGCGCCGCAGTCCGCCGGTCAGCGCGTCCGGAAAGTCCATCGTGACGAGCTGAATGTAGATGTCATCCATGGCCGCCAGGTAAGGCTCGGCCTCACGCGTGCGTCCGAGCCGGATGAGATCGAGCACGAAGCGGCGAAGCTCGCTGGCTGCCTCCGCGAGCCCGTTCAGGTACGCGGGCGCGGGCGTCTCAAGCTCCTCCGGCGTGGGGAGCGGCCGGTCGCGCACGATGGCGTAGAGCACGTGCGCCTCAACCAGCTCCTTGAGCGCATCCTGCGTGTAGCCCGCCTCGTACAGATCGTGGTATTGTGTCAGGTCGGCCGCCATGACGCGGGCCGCCTGGCGCGCGGTCTGCAGCAGACCCTCGGCCTCGGCCCACTCGTGGCGGTGAATCGCCCGGATGCTGAGCGCACAATAGCGGATCAGCTCGCGGCTGCGATTCAACGTGGCATCGCGGACCGCATTCTTGGCCGTGAATTCGGCTCGAATGGTTTCGATAATCGGAGAAAGTTCAAGCATAGTTTTTCATTATAGCTGGAACGGCCCGAAGGCACAACTCGGGAGGCTTTTGGTGATCGAGGGCGATTATGCTATGATGGCAAGACGTCATCATGTCCCTGCGGGACAACGATGATACCAGCGGTGCGGACGAACGCCTCGCGCCGTGCATGACTGAGGTATACGAGAGCATGGATTTTCTTTCCCCTGAACTGCTCAATCAACTCGGCGTCGCCCTCGAGCTGATCGTCGCGCTTGTCGTGGGGCTGACCGTCGCCTTCTGGATCGCGATGGTGGTGTGGGTCTTCCGGGATATCCGCCTGCGCACCCGTGATTTCTTCGCCTGGATCCTGGCCGCGCTGCTGGCGCTGGGCCTCGGGCCAATCGGCGTGATGCTGTACCTGTTCCTGCGGCCGAAGGAAACCCTCGCCGAGGTGTACGACCGCCAGCTGGAGGAAGAGGCGCTGCTGCGGGACATCTCCGCGCGGCGTGCGTGCCCCCAGTGCCAGGCAGTCACGGAGGCCGACTGGCTGGTGTGCCCCCACTGCCGCACCGAGCTGCGCCGGGTCTGCACCAGCTGTGACAAGCCGCTGGACCTGAACTGGGTGGTCTGCCCGTACTGCGCAACGCCCACCGGCCAACCGGCCGCGCTGCGCGACAGCCGGCCTCCGGCCACGGTGACGCAGGTGGCGCCTGCGCCGGTTCCATCGGTCGCCGCGGAAGCGGCGGTCGGCTCGCCGGACGCTTCCTGATCGCAACAACAACGCCGCCCCGGCACTGCCGGGGCGGCGTTCATTTAAGGGATGGGAGGTTTCGGCGTCAACCGCCGAACGCACGCCCCGCACCGATGCGCGCTGCGAGCGCCGCCGCAACAGCGCCGGCCGTTCCCGCGATGCGCTGCACGCTGGCGCCTGCCGCAACCAGTTGCTGCTCGACCTCCGCGCCCACCTCGTCCGGCTTCGCGATGATCGTCACTGCGCCGGCCGATCGCGCTTCCGCCGCGCTGAACCCGAATGCCGGCGCGAAGGCGAGCAGGTAGTCTTGCGCCAGGAGCAGGTTGGCGCGGGTCGCGGGCAGATCCACCGGTCCGAAGAGGACGTAGTGCTCCAGCGGCTTGCCCGCCGCGGGCGCGACGAGGTCGGCCGTGGCCTGATCCGTGCCATTCACGGTCAGCGGCCCGCTGATCACCTGCGTGCCCGCGATCGAGACCCGATAGACCCCCGCGGCCAGGCCGGCGAACCGGTAGCTTTCATCCGCGGCCACCGTCTGCCGGGCAACCTCGACCGTCTCCTTGAGCAGCGCAACCTCGCGTCCGGCCCCGTTCTGCACCTTGCCCGAGATGGCGCTTTGTTGCAGGACCAGCGTCAGGTTGAGCTGGACCTGGTCCCGCCCGTTGACCTGCGTGACCGCAGAGCGGAAGTCGGTGCCCTCGACGGCGATGACGTACTCGCCCGCGCCCAGCCCCTCGAACCGGTACGCCTCGTCCGCACCCAGCGACTGCCGCGCCACTTCCGTTCCGCCGCGGCTCAACACGGCCGTGCGCCCCGCCGCGTTGTGGATCACCCCGTAGATGACGCTGTCGGTGTAGACCTGCGTCGCGGCCTGCGTCTTGACGAAGGTAATGTGGAACGAGTGATGGAACAGGGTGTTGCCGCTGCCCTCGTCCGGGTGCCCGGTGTGCAGGCCGGTCACGC
Organism: uncultured Anaerolineales bacterium; assembly: GCA_964566325.1. Classification (GTDB taxonomy): domain Bacteria; phylum Chloroflexota; class Anaerolineae; order CG2-30-64-16; family CG2-30-64-16; genus JALOOB01. The sequence continues at coordinate 7,531 of CAZMIS010000118.1, read as the reverse complement.
GGTCAGAGGGAAGTTCCTGTCCGCTGAGCCCCAGGCATTCGACCGCGCAGACCTGCCACTTCCACATGGGGAAGTTCGTGCCCGGCTCGTTCGCCGGCTTATCGATCGTCACGATCTGTTCGCCGCCGTCCCAGGTGACGCGCAGCCGCGCGCCCTGCACGCGGCCGCCGTACGGCTCGCCGCCCAGCGTGGGATCGAAGACGTCGAGGTAGATGTGATGGTTGCCGCCGTTCTCTGCCGGCGTCAGGTGATGAACCTTCACAGCCTGCCAGTAGGTCGTGCCGGGGGCAACGTCGGCCGTGTGAATCTGTACGCCGTAGCTGCTGGCATCGTTGATCGCGTCGCGCGGCGCGAGCTGCGCGGCGGACTCAGCTCTCAACCCTCGCACGGCCTGTCCCTTGAACCTGCCCCACAGCCGACTGCACAAGGTCTCTCGTTCGCCAGTATCCATCGCCTTAGCCCTCCGCGAATAGCTGCTCGAGCGCGGACGCGATCGAGTATGCGTCGCCCGACAACCTTGCCACCTGGCACCCTGCGCCGGCCAGGACCGTTTCCGCATTTGCAGGCACGCGTTCGCCGACGATCGTCACACGTTCGGCCGAACTTGCCTCCGCCAGGCTGAAGCCGCCCGCCACATCTCCCGTGAGGTAGTGGCTCGCCAGCCCCAGGATCAGCTTCGCCTCGGCATATCCCGCCTCAGAAGCTGCGGGCGGCTGCCCGAACAGCAGGTAGTGGGCGATCACCTTGGCCGCCTCGGCAGGCATCGTCACGTCGCGCACCACTGTCGCATCGTCCGTGACCTGGATGCCGGTCAGGATCGGCTCGCCGTCGCCAACCGCAAGCGCATAGAGCCCCGCGGCGAGGCCGGAGAACTTGAACGTTCCCGTGCTGTCGGCCGTCATGCTGGAAACGTCCGCACCATCCTTCAGCAGCCGCACCAGCACGTGGGGCCGCGGCGCACCGTTGGCAGTGAGCACCTTGCCCTGCAGGATTCCCCGGGGGCCCTGGGTGGGCCACAGCACGTCCGCGACGACCTCACGCTCGCCGTCGAGGACGATGTTCGTGGCGACCTGCCCCAGCCCGACCACCTCGACCGAGTAAGTTCCGGCGGGGAGGTTGGCGAATCGATAGGAGCCGTCTGCGGCCGTGCGCGTGTCTCCCACGATCACGCTCTCCCGGCGCAGGGTGACGACGCGGTCGGCCTTCGGCTGGCCGGCGCCGTCGGCAACGCGCCCGCGGATGACGCTGCGCTGCCCTGCGGCCATGTCGATCGCGGGAATCGCCAGGCGATTCTCGCCCGTGAGCGCCAGATCGGACACCGTCTGGCCGTTCACACTGAGCCGGTAGCGGCCGGGCGGAAGGCCTTCGAAGGCGAACGAGCCGTCCGGCGCCAGCGGCGCCTGGCGCGTCCAGTTCCACGGCGACGGTGCGTAGAGCACGGCCATCATCCCGTCGACCGCGCCGATCACCTTGCCGCTCAGGCGGCTGCGCAGCGTGAACAGCGTCCGGAAGAGGTCACCCTCCGCGATCGTGATCTTGTCGGCAATCACCCCGATTCCGTCGAGGGTGAGCCGGTACGGCCCGAGCGCCACGTTGGGGAAGGCGAACGCGCCGTTGCCCGCCAGGACGGTCTGGCGCGCGGGCGAGCCCGCAGTGAGAGGGCTCAGGGTGATCTTCTTGCCGGCCGCGCCACCGCCGATCACGCCATCGACCTGCGCGGGCGTGCCTGTCCCCTTGAGCCGGAAGTTGACCTCGTACGTGATGGCCTGGCCTTCCCGCCCCGGGACGTTGGCCGTGTCCAGGCCGCCCGCGGCATCGGAGGGCCATTCAGCCTGCACCACCTGCAGCGTGAAGACGCCGGGCGTGTGCAGGAACTCGAAGTAGCCGGCCGGCTTGAATGGATCGCTGCCGGTGACCTTGATGGGGAACTGGGTTCCCCCGGCCGCACCTTCCCACGACATCTGGACCTTGACGCCGTTCAGGGGCGCGCCCGCGGCATCGCTCACCACGCCGTAGAAAAGGCGGCGGTTGTTGGTCTCCTCCGCCGTGAGCAGGCGCTTGTCGGCCACCGTGTAGCGGTAGCTGGCAGCCGTGCCGGTGGTCAGCTTGATGCTCTTGGCCTGCCAGCCGTCGAGCGCGATGGCGTCCACCGTGATGCCCGGGAGTGCCAGCCGGTAGTTGCCCAGCGGCAGTCCCTCGAACCTGAAGCCGCCATCCGCGCCGGTCTTCATCTGCGCGACCGACTCGCCGTCCCGGCTCAGCCTTGCATCCTGTCCTGGCACGACCGCGCCTGCTGCGGTCTGAACCGTACCGGACAGCACGCTGCTGCGCCCCCCGGTCAGCCGGATCTGCACCGGCGTGCCCGCGCCCTCCGTCGCGTTGACGCCGCGCCGTACGATGCCCCAGGGCGGGATGGCCAGGTCGTAGGCGCCGCTGGCCAGGTCGGCGAACGAGAACGTGCCGTCCGCGGCCGTGGTGGTTGTGTTGACCGTCTGGCCCGAGCGGATGAGCTGTACCGCCAGGTCTGGCAGCGGCTCATCGGTGTCCGCGCGGCTGACCTTCCCCGTGATGCGCGCCTTGCCTTCTGTGCCGGTGACCACGCTGGGCAGCGCCTTCAGCGCCGCCACCACCGGAAGCTCCCCTTGCAGGTTGAAGTCCTTGTTCCACCAGTCGGTGTACCACGACTGGCTCTCCCAGCCCGGCGCCACGAAGCCCATCCGGTAGTTGGCGATGAGCCAGTGACACGTGGCGAAGTAGTTGGCGGGGCAGTTCATGCCGTGAATCTGGCGCGTGCCCTGCATGAACTCGGTGAGCTCGACGACGCGATCGCGCTGCAGGCTCGGCGTGATGCGGGGATAGCGCCGGTCTTCACGCCAGCCCACCACGGGCCCGCCTTCGGTGCTGATGATCGGCACGGGGAATCCGAGCGCGGCCTGTGCCAGTTGATCGACCAGCTTGAAGGAGAGGCAGCAGGAGGCATCGTCCTCCAGCGTGTCGCCGGGATTCTTGTCTGACGCGCGCCATGCGTTGATCTGGTCCCGCGCGATGCCCTCCCACGCCCAAGATCCCAACCGGTCGTATTCTTCCTGGCTGACCGGCTGGCCCTCCTGGTTGACCGCATCGTACGGGTAATCCAGCGGATGGTTGAGCGTGTAGTTATGGACCGCGATCCAGGCGCCCTTTTCGAACAGATCCTTCCGGCCGCGGGCAACGATTTCGGCGACGGGGTCGACGCGCGTCCCGACCGCCACCGCGGGCAGTGCAGGCAGGCCGCCCAGGGCCAGCACCTTGTCTGCATCTATGATGAAGTTGTCGACCACGATCTCGAGCCAGTTGGGCGGCACCTGCCCGCCCTTCCACTCCACGGCGAGATCGGGCTCGTTGTTGGTCTCGAAGTAGCGCACGCCGGCGGCCACAAGCCGCCGGATCGTGTCTTCCTCGCGGCCGCCGATCGTGCCGGGATTAGGCTCGGAACGATAGATGCGGACGACGGGCATGATGTCGGCCGCGAGCAGGCGCTGAGACACCTCGAGCGAGGAGCCTCCGCCATCGTCGAGCACCTTGACCCACTTGATCTTCATCGCCTGCAATTCATCGAGCCAGAAATCAAGCGATGGCCCGGACGGATGGTAGACCGAGGCCGACCAATGGATGCCGCGCCGGTTGTCAGCCTTCGGGCGGGGATAATCTTCGATGCGCATCAAGTCCTCCGATCCATTGCGCGCCTGCGGCATGGGGACCGCGCCGGCAGGTCACGGCTCGCTGGGACGTTAGGGCGATTATAACATAACCTTTATCGTAAAAGCAAGTATGTTTTATTGGATAGAGGTTGTCAAATCCGCCATTTTGTGGCATCATGGGCGCGTCATAGCGGCCAGGAGCGAACCGATGCATCGACCTCTTTCGCTGATCCTGATCTGCGCCCTGCTGGCGCCGTTGACGCCCATCCTCCACGCCCAGGCGCCCCGACTCACCATCCCCCAGATACAGGGGCCGGGATTCGCGTCCCCCTACGATGGACAGCAATTCAGCGCACCGCTGGTGGGGTGCGTCACCGGCGTGGCCGCGGAGGGATTCTATCTCCAGGACCCCGCGGGCGACGGCGACGCGGCCACGTCGGACGGCATCTACGTCTATCGCTACGGCGGATGGCGCAACCCCCGCCAGCTGAAGCCGGGCGACCTGGTCGAGCTGCGGCAATTCCGCGTCCAGGAGTTCTACGGACAGACCGAACTCTCGGGCCTGTCGAACGACAAGGCCAGCACGTACCGGCTTCTCGGATCCTGCACGCTTCCCCCTCCCGTGCGTATCGGGCCGCCCGTCGATCCGGAGGCAGACCTGGAGGTCCACTACGAGCGCGTCGAAGGGCAGCTCGTCGTGATCGACCTCGATGCATCGGTGGTGGGACCGACGCAGCGGTACGAATCGCGCTACGCGGCCGGCGACCCGGAGATCACCGTGGCCCAGCAAGGCAGTCCCTACTTTGGCCGGCGACCCTTTGCGGGCGAGCTGCCGATGGACCGTGGGACCTTCGCGCTGTCCGGCGGGCTGGGGGTCGATCTGCCGGTCGCCAACACCTTCGACCGGGTGACGGCCGCCGGCCTCACCGGCGTCCTGACGTACCAGTTCGGGCGCTACGTGCTCCTCGTGACCGACCCCGCGCCCCTGCGGGTGGCCGCCGCTGCTGCGGGCGCTGATGCGGTGGCGGCTACGCAGGCTGCGCCCATCGCGGAGCCGCCCGCCGCAGACAACGAGTGGACCGCGTGCACCTGGAACGCGGAGAACCTCTTCGATGCGGTCGACGACGGGGACGGGGATGTGGGCGATTGGTCGCCCGCCAACGTGGCCGCGTACCGGGCCGCGGTGGACGCGCGGGCGCGGCTGCTGCGGGAGGTGTTGGGTTCGTGCACGGTGGTGGGCCTGCAGGAAGTGGAGGGAAAGGACGCGGTCTGGGCCGATGTGGCGCGCGCGCTGGGCCCGAGCTATCGCTTCGACTACTGGGAGAGCGCGGACGTGCGCGATCTGTCCGTGGGCCTCGTCTATGACAGCCGCCGGGTCGAGCTGCGCAGCAGCGCGGCCGCGCCCCTGTGCGGGCCGGTCGACTACGGGGTGGATGTGACCGCAGAGCGCGGAGCGCGCGTCTGGCAGAGCGAATGTCCGGCCGGCTCGTATCCCCTCTACGACCGGCCGCCGTACGTGGCCGACCTGGTGGTGGCCAGCGCGGCCGGCGACCGGCACGTCGAGGTGCGCGTGGTCGTCGTGCACCTGAAGTCGAAGCGCGGCGACGAGTCAGCCAACCTGGGCCGGAGGATCGGGCAGGCCAGGCACGTGCGGTCGCTCCTCGACGCGCCGCTCTCCCTCGGCCTGGGCGACTTCAACGACGACCTGGGCTCCGAGACGATGCGGGCGCTGGCAGGGCTGGTCAACCTCTACGAGCGCCACACCGCGGCGCCGGAACGTTATAGTTATGTCTACCAGGGCCGCGCACAGGCGGTGGATCACGTCGTGATGACCGAGGCGCTGGACCGGCTGATCCTGCGCGGCGGACCGGTGCACGCGAACGCAGACCGCGGGGAGCGCGTGGACCCCGCCGACCCGGCGGCGCGCAGCTCCGATCACGATCCCCTCCTCGTGCGCTTCGCGTTCAGCCCGACCGCGGTCAGCGACGTGCTCCTGAGCGCAGCGTGCGGCGCGTTACAGCCAGTCCTTCCGCTTGAAGTAGATGATCAGGGTGGCAGTCACGGCGACGATCAGTAGGACGGCCCACAGGCTGCCGATCGGCCAGCGCAATTCGGGCATGTGGACGAAGTTCATTCCATAGAAGCCGGTGATCAGGCTCGCGGCCATCAGGATGATCGAGGCGATCGTCAGCACCTTGACGATCTGGTTGAGGTGGTTGGACTGCAGCGACAGGTACGAATCGAGCGCGCTGGAAAGCAGATCCCGGTAGGTGTCGATGTTGTCGGTGAGCCGGACGATGTGGTCGTAGACGTCCTGGAGGTAGGCCACATCGGCCGGCCCGAAGATGGACAGATCGCGGCGCAGCAGCACGTTCAGGACATCGCGCTCGGGTGCGACGATCCGGCGCATGGCCAACAGGTCCTTCTTGAGCGAGAAGACGCTCTCGATGGCCTGCCGGTTGAATTGTTCGAAGATGGCATCTTCCAGGTCCTCGACGCGGTCCGCCACCCGGTCCATCACCGGGAAGTAATCATCGACGATGGCATCCAGGAAGGCATGGACCAGCGCGCCGATCGTGTTCCCCAGCGGGCTGTCGGGCGCCTGCCAGCGCTGCAGCGTGGCGTGAATGTGTTTCGTATCTCCCTTGTGGACGGTGACGAGGAAGTTCGCGCCGACGAAGATGTTGATCGCTTCCGTCAGGATGTGGTCGTGCTCGACGTCAGAGGCTGCCTCGTAGAACACGATGAAGTAGTAGGTCTGCCTGCCGGGCGCCGGGGCTGCGGCCGCACGGGGGGGGATCTCCTCTTCGGGCCCCTCCGGATGCTGCAGGATCGCATGTTCGTAGGCATCCACCTTCGGCCGCTCGTGGGCGCGCGTCGCATCCTCGATTGCCAGGGGGTGGAAGCCGAACTCCTCGTGCAGCAGGCGAACCTCCTCCTCGGTCGGATCCTGGAGGTCGAGCCAAAGGATGGTTCCGGGAACCGCAAGCACGTCGCTGATGGCTTGCGTCGCCAAGTCCATCGTGAATTTGCCGTTTTTGTGCACGATCAGCGTGTGCATCGTCGCTCCTCATGTCGGCGATCTGGTTGTCGCGCGGCGCGGCCTGCCGTTCCAGCCCAATGATACTCCTCCTGACCCATCCTGTCACCTGTGAGACACTTCAAATACGGCGAACTTGTTCTTGCCGCAGAGGTCGCAGAGAAAGAGCCAGGGGCTGCTATACCTCCCTTTTCTCTGGGTGCTCTGCGGTCTCTGCGGCTAAGAAACGTTTTCATTCTGCATTACTGGTCACCTCTGGCGTTGTTTGACCGGGGTGCGCACATGGCCTATACTGGTTGCCGGCATGATGCATCCAACTTCGCGCATTCCTCGCACCTGGCGACCTGACCTCGGGCTCATCCTGGCGCTCCTGCTGCCCGTGTTTGCCTGGGCGCCACTGACCTATGGGGGTTACCCCGCGTTTCGCAGCGGCTTCCTCCCGGTATTCAACCTGTCGGATCTCCTGGAGCGCGGGTGGCGACCCGGCTGGACGCCCGGGATCGGCGTCGCGCCAGACCTGCTGCGCGGGGACGGCAGCCTGCCCTACCTGCTGGGCGCGGCCGCGGCCGCGTTGGGCGCGGAGCCCGGCGACGCGACCAAGTGGGTCTTCGGCCTGGCCATCGTCCTCGGCAGCGCGGGCATGGTCGCCTGGGCGAGGCGCCGTCTCACCCTGTGGCCCGCCCTGATCGCCGCCACCGCGTACGTCTACTGGCCCGCGCTCCTGGCGACGGTGTACAGCCGCGGGGCATATGCGGAGACGGTCCTGTTCGGGCTGCTACCCTGGGTTTTTTGGGCTGCGGACGGCGCCCTG
>CAZMIS010000117.1:0-10649 GCA_964566325.1 uncultured Anaerolineales bacterium | reverse complement strand
TGCTGTGTTCCAACAGCGTACAGGAGGTCATGGACTTCGCGCTGATCGCCCAGGCCTCGACGCTCAACGCACGCGTGCCCTTCGTCCACTTCTTCGACGGCTTCCGAACGAGCCACGAGCTGATGAAGGTCGAGCAGCTGGCCGACGAAGACATCCGTGCGATGATCGACGACGATCTGGTGATGCAGCATCGCCGCCGGGGTCTCTCGCCAGAGCGGCCTAACATCCGCGGCACCGCACAGAACCCCGACGTCTTCTTCCAGGGTCGCGAGGCCTCCAACCCGTACTACCTGGCCGTGCCCCACATCGTGCAGGAACAGATGGACAAGTTCGCCGGCATCACCGGCCGCCACTACCACCTGTTCGACTACGTCGGCGCGCCCGATGCCGAGCGCGTGATCGTGATCATGGGCTCCGGTGCAGAGACGGCCGAGCAGGCCGTCAACCACCTGGTCGCCCAGGGCGAGAAGGTGGGTCTTCTCAAGGTGCGGCTGTTCCGGCCGTTCAGCGTCGAACACTTCGCGGCCGCCCTGCCGAAGACGGCCAGGTTCGTCACCGCGATGGATCGCACGAAGGAGCCGGGTGCGGCAGGCGAGCCATTGTACATGGACGTGGTGACCGCACTGGCTGAGGCAGGCCTGCCGATGCGCGTGGTCGGCGGCCGCTACGGCCTGGGAAGTAAGGAATTCACGCCGGCCATGGTGAAGGCAGTCTTCGACAACATGGCCTCGGCTGCGCCCAAGAACCACTTCACGATCGGCATCAACGATGATGTGACGCACACCAGCCTGGCCTTCGACCCGAACTTCGACATCGAGCCGGCCAACACGGTGCGCGCGCTCTTCTTCGGCCTGGGCGCAGACGGCACCGTCGGCGCCAACCACAACTCCATCCGCATCATCGGCACGGAGACGCCGAACAGCGCCCAGGGCTTCTTCGTCTACGATTCCAAGAAGTCCGGCTCGACGACCACGTCGCACCTGCGCTTCGGCCCCGACCCGATCCACGCGCCTTACCTGATCCAGAAGGCCAACTTCATCGCGTGCCATCAGTGGGTCTTCATCGAGCGCTACAACCTGCTCGAAAAGGCCGAAAACGGCGCGGTCTTCCTCCTCAACAGCCTGTTCGGGCCGGAGGAAGTGTGGGAAAAACTGCCGCGGCCGCTTCAGCAGACCATCCTGGACAAGAACATCAAGCTGTACGTGATCGATGCCTACAAGGTGGCCAAAGACACCGGCATGGGCCAGCGCATCAACACGATCATGCAGACCTGTTTCTTCGCCATCTCCGGCGTGCTGCCGCGCGATGAGGCGATCGACCGGATCAAGGAGTCGATCCGCCATTCGTACGGCCGCCGCGGCGAGGCCGTCGTCCAGCAGAACTTCGCGGCCGTCGATCACACCCTGTCGCACCTGTACAAGGTCGACTACCCGAAGATGGTCACCAGTACGATCGAGATGCCGCCCGTGGTGCCCGCCGAGGCGCCGGCCTTCGTCCAGAACGTGACGGCGGAGATCATGGCCAACCGCGGCGAGGAGCTGCCGGTGTCCGCCATGCCGGTCGATGGCACCTGGCCTTCGGCAACCACTCAGTGGGAGAAGCGCAACATCGCGCTGGAGATCCCCATCTGGGATCCGAGCCTCTGCATCCAGTGCGGCAAGTGCTCTCTGGTCTGCCCGCACGCCGCCATCCGCACCAAGGTCTATTCGCCCTCAGCGTTGGCGGATGCGCCGGCCAGTTACCAGTCGGTGGACTACAAGAGCCGCGACCTGCCTGGGATGAAGTACACGGTGCAGGTCGCACCGGAGGACTGCACCGGCTGCCAGTTGTGCGTCGAGGCGTGTCCCGCGAAGGACAAGAGCAACCCGCGCCACAAGGCGATCAACATGGCGTCCCAACCGGAGCACCGCGCGGTGGAACGCGAGAACTGGGCCTTCTTTGAGGCCCTGCCCGAGCTGGATCGCACGCTGATCCCGCTGAACACGGTCAAGAATTCGCAGTTGCTCCAGCCGCTGTTCGAGTTCTCCGGCGCATGCTCCGGCTGCGGCGAGACGCCCTACGTCAAGCTGATCACCCAGCTGTTCGGCGATCACATGGTCGTCGCCAACGCCACGGGCTGTTCATCGATCTATGGCGCCAACCTGCCCACCACGCCATGGTCCGTCAACAAAGAGGGACGCGGCCCGGCGTGGGCCAACAGCCTCTTCGAGGACAACGCGGAGTTCGGCCTGGGCTTCCGGCTGACGCTGGACAAACAGCTGGAGTTCGCCGCGGAACTGGTGGACGCGCACCGCAACCTCATCGGTGACGTGCTGGCGAGCGGCCTGCTGGGCGCCGATCAATCGACCGAAAAGGGGATCGCCGAACAACGCGAACGGGTGGCCGCCCTGAAACAGACCCTGGCCGGCAATCGCGAGCCCTGGGCCATGCAACTCAGCAGCCTCGCCGATGCCTTGGTCAAGCGATCCGTCTGGATCGTCGGTGGAGACGGCTGGGCGTACGACATCGGCTACGGCGGCCTCGACCACGTGCTGGCCAGCGGACGCAACGTCAATGTGCTCGTGCTGGACACGCAGGTCTACTCCAACACGGGCGGCCAGTCCTCCAAGGCGACCCCCCGCGCGGCGGTGGCACGCTTCGCCGCCGCGGGCAAGCCGCTGCCCAAGAAGGACCTGGGCGCCATCGCGATGACCTACGGCACGATCTACGTGGCGCAGGTGGCCATGGGCGCTTCGGACCAGCAGACGGTGCGCGCGTTCCTGGAGGCCGAGGCCTATCCCGGCCCCAGCCTCGTCATCGCCTACAGCCACTGCATCGCCCACGGCATCGACATGGCCAAGGGCATGAACCAGCAGAAGCTGGCCGTGGACTCGGGTCATTGGCCGCTCTACCGCTTCAACCCGACCCTGGCCGAGGCGGGCCAGAACCCGCTCACGCTGGATTCGAAGGCGCCCAAGATCCCGCTGCGCGACTACATCTATAATGAAACCCGCTACAGCATGCTGGTGCGGTCCGACGAGGAGCGCGCCGAGATGCTGCTGAAGCTCGCGCAGTCCGACGTGGAGAAGCGCTGGAAGCAGTACGAAACACTCGCCGCAGCCGCGGTTAAGACGGGCGAATAAGACTATCACAGGCGCGTGTGGACCCTGCAGGTCTGCAGGGTCCACACGCGCACGTAAAGGGGAGACTAAACCATGCCTGATCTCACGACGACATTCATGGGCCTGACCCTCAACAGCCCGATCGTTCCGTCGGCATCGCCATTGTCGAAATCGATCAAGGGCATCGTCCAGATGGCCGACGCGGGCGCGGCCGCCATCACGATGTACTCGCTGTTCGAGGAACAGATCACCCTCGAAGCCATCACGCAGCATAACCGGCTGGAGGAGGGCAGCTACCTCTATGCGGAGGCGCTCACCTACTACCCGCAGGGCAGCGACTTCAACCGCGGGCCCGAGGCTTACCTCGACCTGATCAGCGAGGCGAAACGGGCCGTGGATGTGCCCATCATCGGCAGCCTCAACGGCATCACGACGGGCGGGTGGATCGAATACGCGCGCAAGATTCAGGATGCGGGCGCGGATGCGTTGGAGCTCAACGTCTACCTGCTGCCCACGATCCTCGAGGAGACAGGCGCCCAGATCGAGCAGCTCTACCTCGACATCCTCTCCGCGGTCAAGGCCAACGTCACGATCCCCGTCGCGATGAAGCTCAGCCCGTACTTCAGTTCCATCTCGAACATGGTCAAGCGGCTGGACGAGGCCGGCGCGGATGCGCTGGTGCTGTTCAACCGGTTCTACCAGCCCGACTTCGATATCGAGGAGCTCACCGTCACGCCGCACCTGGTGCTGAGCCAGTCCTACGAGATGCGCCTGCCGCTGCGCTGGATCGCCATCCTCTACGGCCACATCAAGGCCTCCATGGCGCTGACCACGGGCGTGCACACGACCGAAGACGTGGTCAAGGCGATCATGGCCGGCGCGGACGTCGTGAACGTCGCGTCGGTCCTGCTGGAGCAGGGACCCGGCAAGCTCAGCGATCTGACCATGGGCCTGCAGCAGTGGATGGTGGAGCACGAGTACGAGTCGGTCGCACAGATGAAGGGTTCGCTCAGCCAGCGCAACTGCGCCGAGCCCGAGATGTTCGAGCGCGCCAATTACATGAAGGTGCTGGGCAGCTGGCATTAGGAGCCGCCCAAACGGCCATTCCCGCCGGACAGCGAAGCCGGCCTTTCCAAACACCCCCACGAAGCCTCATGCCGGCAGGCTTCGTGGGGGTGTTTGGTCACAACCTTAAATTCTGTTCGCTGCGTATTGACAGCTTGTGAATTTTGTGGTAATCTACTCCTCAGACCTCAGACGTCTGAGGATGTCTTCCATCGCCCGTCCTGCCAAAGTCTCTGTTTGGAGCCATCGTCTATGCTGACGAGCCATCCGAACTTTCCTCTCATCCGTGCAGTGGCTGCGCGTCCCGCTCGCCACTGGACCAGGTTCATCTCGCCTGCAGACCCCGTCTTACTGATCGCATCGTGTGCGCCCGTGCACCGCATCGACACTCGGAGGTAGGCCATGCCACCAGATCCGGCCACTGACACCCTACGTCCGGCTCGCAAGCCGACATTCGACTGGCAGGGACTCCTGCTCAGAGTCGCGTCGCCTGTCCTGGCGATCCTGGTCGCGCTGCTGATAGGGGCAGTCATGCTCCTGCTGCTGCGTGCGAACCCCCTGACGGCGTATGCCACCATGGTCAAAGGCGTCTTTGGCAGCTTTTATGGCTTCACGCAGTCGTTGGTCAAAGCCACGCCGCTGCTGCTCGTCGGCCTGGGCATCTGCATCGCGTTTCGCGCCAGCGTGCTCAACATCGGCGGCGAGGGTCAGATCATCGCCGGCGCCCTGATGGCCACGTGGTTCTCGCTGCAGTTCCGCACCTGGCCGGGCTGGCTGCTGATCCCCGCTACCATGATCATGGGTTTCCTGGCCGGCGCGTTCTGGGGGTTCATCCCAGGCATCCTCAAGGCCCGCCTGAACGTGAACGAAATCCTGAGCACGGTGATGATGAACGCCATCGGCCTCCAGCTCATGAACCTCCTGCTCCGCGGTCCGCTGATCGATCCCGCGGGCGTGGCCGCCGGGACCTTCATCCACCAATCCGATCGCCTGCCGACACAGGTCTGGCTCGGCCGGATCCCACAGACCCAGCTTCACAGCGGCGCCATCGTTGCGGTGTTGCTCGCGGTCCTGGTCTACATTTTCCTGTGGCGCACGACCATCGGCTACCGGATTCGGGCAGTCGGCCTCAGTCCGGAAGCCTCCAAGTACGCCGGCATCCCCGTGCCCTTCTACCAGGCGTTGTCGCTGACGCTTGCGGGCGGGTTCGCCGGGCTGGCCGGGGTGGTCGAGGTGATCGGCGTGCAGCACCGGCTGCTGGAGGGCGTCACGAGTGGCTACGGCTTCACGGGCATCGTGGCCGCACTGTTCGGCGGATTGCACCCGCTCGGCCTGATCCCTGCGTCGTGGCTCTTCGGCAGCCTGCTCGTCGGCGCCGACATGATGCAGCGAGCCGTCCAGGTGCCGGCCTCGCTGATCGACTCCCTGCTGGGCTTGATCGTGCTGTTGGTCATCGGCTCGCAGGTCTGGTCCCGCCGCCTCGCCACCCGCCGGGCAATGGCACTGGCTAAGAAGCTGGAGGCCCACTCATGAATGAGCTCACGACTGCCGCCATCATCGTCGGCATTCTCACCTCGGCCGTGCGCCTGGCGACACCGTATCTCTACGCAGGCATCGGCGAGGCGATCGCGGAGCTGTCGGGCGTTGTCAACCTGGGCGTGGACGGCATCATGCTGATGAGCGCCTACGGTGCGTTCTTCATCGCCTTGAACACGGGCAATCTGTGGCTGGGCCTGCTGGCCGGCGCGCTGATCGGCGTGCTGATGGGCTTGCTCATGGCCTTCATCAGCGTCACCCTGAAGGCCGAACAGGGCATCAGCGGCATCGGCCTGTACATGTTTGGCCTGGGTCTCTCCAGCCTTCTTTTCAAGACGACCATCGGCACGGTCAAGACCATCACCGGCTTCCAGCCCATCAAGATTCCGCTGCTCGGCGATATTCCCTACATCGGCGATATCCTCTTCAACCAGAGCCTGCCGGTGTACGGTGCGTTCCTGCTCGTGCCGCTTGCGTGGTTCATCCTGGACAAGACCACGTGGGGGTTGCGCCTCAAGGCCGTGGGACAGACGCCCGCAGCCGCGGACTCGCTGGGCGTGAACGTCGACCGCGTGCGCTATGTCGGCACCGTCGCGGGCGCCCTGCTGGCCGGGCTGGCGGGCGCCTCGCTGTCGCTGGCCCTGGTCAATCTGTTCCAGGAGAATCTGACCGCGGGCCAGGGCTTCATCGCCGTGGCGCTGGTCTACTTCGGCGGCTGGCGCCCCGTGGGCATCATGCTGGGCGCGCTGCTCTTCAGCACGGTCAACGCGTTCCAGCTGTGGATGCAGGTTCTCAACGTTCCGATTCCTTCCGATGTGGCCGTGATGCTGCCCTATCTGCTCACCATCATCGCCCTGGCGCTGACGGTGAGCCGGGTGCGTGGTCCGGCCGCGCTCAACAAACCCTTCGAACGAGGTGCACACTAAGGCAACAACATCCAACGTTCAACGTCCAGTATCCAGTATGTAGCATCCAGTATCCAGTAACAAGACAAGGAGAAGACAGAATGAAGTTTCGCACGTTGTTCGCTCTCGTGATGGTGCTCGCGCTGCTCACCGCATGCGGCGGTGGCGCAGCAACCACCGGTGGACAGACCAGCGACAAGCCGCTGCGCATCGCGGTCGTGATGCCCAGCGCCACGCGACTGACCTGGCATTCAGCCAATCGATGTGGGATGCGCTGAAGGCGATCCAGGCCGAGATGGGCGGCGAGGCCGCAGTCGAGCTGAAGTACTCGGAGAACATGTTCAAGGTGGCGGATGCGGCTGCGGCCATCCGCGACTATGCCAGCCAAGGTTTCGACATCGTGCTCGGCCACGGCTCGCAGTACGGCTCCTCGGTCCAGGAGATTGCCCCGGACTTCCCCAAGACGACCTTCGCCTGGGGCACCGAAGTTAACACGTTCGGCATGCCGAACGTCTACGCCTACACGGCCGCGGCCGAGCAGGGCGGTTACGTCAATGGCGTCATGGCCGCGATGCTCTCCAAGAGCAAGGTGATCGGCGTGACCGGCCCCGTGGAAGCGGGCGATGCGAAGACCTATGTCGATGGCTTCGTGCAGGGCGTGTCCGCCACCGATCCCGGCCTCAAGCTTGCGAAGACCTGGACCGGCTCATTCTCTGACGTCGCACTGATGACCGAGGCCGCCAAGACCCACATCGCAGCGGGCGCGGACGTGTTGACGGGCTCCTCTCAGTCGGTCGTAGGCTCCGTCGGTGCAGCGAAGGAAGCTGGCAACGTGATGTGGTTCGGCACCCAGCAGGACCAGGCCACCCTGGCCCCGCAGAACGTGGTCGCCAGCCAGCAGTACAACTGGACCGGCATCCTGAAGCAGATGATTGCAGACCGCAAGAACGGCAAGCTGGGCGGCGATGCGTTCGTCCTTGAACTCAAGAACGACGGCCTGAAGATCGTCTACAATCCGGCGTATCAACTGCCCGACGACGTGAAGAAGGCCGCTGAGGCCGCGATCGAGGGCATCAAGAACGGGACCATCAAGGTCGAACCCTAAACCCGAACGACCCATCATCGGGTGCAGGTTGCAGGTTGAAGGTTGAAGGTTCTGTAGCAGACGTTCAACCTTCAACCAAAGCGCTCTTTCGAGTGCACAACCTGCAACCTGCAACCTTCAACCCATCCGGGGCGCCGCCAGGCCAGGAGTGAAAGATGAACAATCCAGCGGGTCAAAGCTTCAAAAGCATCCAACGCATCGAGATGTGCGAGATTGTCAAGCGCTTCCCTGGCGTGCTTGCGAACGACAAGGTCTGTTTTGACGTCAATGCCGGCGAAGTGCATGCCCTGTTGGGCGAGAATGGCGCAGGAAAAAGCACGCTGATGCGCCAGCTCTTCGGTCTCTACAAGCCTGATGAAGGCGAAATCCTCATCGACGGCAAACCTGTCGTCTTCAACTCCCCGGCCGATGCAATCGCCGCCGGCATCGGCATGATCCACCAGCACTTCATGCTGGTTCCAACGCTCACCGTGACGGAAAACGTCGCATTGGGGCTGCCCTCCTCGCGCGAACCGCTCTTGGACCTCGATCGGGTCGAGAAGCGTGTGCGCCAGCTTTCGGAGGAGTATGGCCTCAAAGTACAACCCGACGCCTGCATCTGGCAGCTCTCCGTAGGCGAACAGCAGCGCGTAGAGATTCTGAAGGCGCTCTACCGCGGCGCAGCCATGATTATTCTGGACGAGCCCACCGCCGTTCTGACCCCGCAGGAGGTCAAGGACCTCTTCGTGACGTTCAAGCGCATGGTCAAGGAAGGACACGGGCTGGTCTTTATTTCGCATAAGCTCTACGAGGTGCTGGCGATCAGCGACCGGATCACGGTGCTGCGAGACGGCAAGTTCAGCGGCGAGGTGGCAACGAAGGACGTCACCCGCGACCAATTGGCCACCATGATGGTCGGTCGTGAGATCAAGCGCATCGCTCCGCCGCCCCAGAAGCCCGGCAAGCCGCTGCTCCAGATCGAAGGGCTGCGCGCCATGGGCGACCGCGGCGTGGAAGCGCTGCGTGGCGTCGACCTCGAGATCCGAGAGGGAGAGATCCTCGGCATGGCCGGCGTATCGGGCAACGGGCAGCGCGAGCTGGCCGGCTGCCTCGGCGGCATGCGCAAAGTGACCGGGGGCAAGATCATTGTGGACGGCGTGGACCTTACACACGCCTCGGTGCACGAGCGACTGAAGGCTGGGCAGGCGTTCATTCCTGAAGAGCGCATGCGTGACGGTGCGATCAAGGAATTCTCGGTGCAGGAGAACCTCTTCCTGCTGGACCACGCCTCACCCCAGTTCACGCGCGGTGTCTTCCTGGACTTTGCCAAGATGGCCGCTCACGCCAAGTCGCTGATCAGCGAGTTTGCGGTGAAGACACCCAGCCTCGAGACTCCCATCAAGAACCTGTCCGGCGGCAATATCCAGAAGGCGATCATGGCCCGCGAGCTCTCGCGCGGGCCGAAGGTGCTGATCGCGGCGCAGCCCTCGCGCGGCGTGGACATCGGTGCGACGGAGTACATCCACCAACGCCTGCTGCAGCAACGTGCGGAGGGCAAGGCGGTTCTGTTGATCTCCGAGGACCTCGATGAGGTCCGCGCGCTCTCCGATCGCATCGCAGTCATTTACGAGGGCCAGATCATCGGCGTCGTAGCACGGGACCAGGCCACCATCGAGCAGCTTGGCCTGATGATGGCCGGCGTGCCCCTGCACGAGGCCCTGGGGACTGGGGAGCAGCCAGCCCATGTTACCACCATCGCGTAGAGGTCAGCTGACCGACCTGCGTCAGAAATCTGACCCGCGTCAGGTGCCTGACCCACGGCCGCGCCCGATTGCGCGACCGCTGTACATCTGGGCCGTCGATGCGCTGTATGAACTGATCGAATCGGGCGTGTACAAGGCAGGCCAGTTGCTGCCTTCGGAGGGGGAGCTCGCCGCCTACCTGGGCGTCTCGCGCTCGACGCTGCGTGAGGCGCTGGGCTACCTGGAGAAGGACGGATTCATCGTCCGCAAGCATGGGGTCGGCACCTTTGTGGCGCCACACACCGACCATATCTCCAGCGGGTTGGAACGACTTGCCAGCTTTCGCTCGGTTGCGGAGCTTGCAGGCGCCTCGGTCGAGGTCGTGGATCGCTCCGTCAGCCTGATCGCAGCCGACGAGTCGATGGCTGAGGCCCTTCAGGTGCCACCGGGGACCGAACTCGTGCGGGTTGAGATCACCAACGTCCTCGACGACCGGCCCGTCGCCTACCTGGACGGGCTGATCGACCACCGGCGGGTCGCATTGGAGCAGCTGTCAGGCGATGAGGGATCGCTGCTCGAGTACTTGTGCCTGCGCTCAGATCTGCCGGTGTCGTACTCCCGATCGGAACTCTATGCGATCGAGGCCAAGGGGTTGCTCGCGGCGCACCTCGGCGTCGCGGAGGACAAGGCGATCCTGCACCTGGCAGAGACGGTGTTCAGCGACAAGCACGTACCCGTGGCGTTTTTCCGGAACTACTTCGTGACCGACTGCTATCATTTCAAGATCGTCCGCCGCATCGTCCGCTCGCTGGGAAGCATTCCGGCAGTTACGGAGATGGTGGATCAGAGAGATCAAGAGGGAGCCGAGCATGGAACGATTTAGCTACGTGCGGGCAGACAGTATTCCGCACGCCGTGACGCTGCTGAACGCCCCGGGCGTGCGCAGCCGCGTGCTTGCGGGCGGCACCGACCTGGTGCTCCTGGCGCGCGAAAACCGCAACCTGTGCGACCGGGTCGTGGATATCACGCTCGTGCCGGAGCTGCATGAGATACGCCGCGTCGCCTCTGAACGTGGAGACGAGGTTCGCATCGGTGCAGCCGCGACGTTCAGCGAGATCGTGGCGTCCGCACTCGTGCGTGAGACTGCCCCCCTGCTAAGCGACGCGTGTCACTCGGTGGGTGCGACACAGATTCGCAACATGGGCACCCTGGGCGG
>CAZMIS010000116.1:0-10651 GCA_964566325.1 uncultured Anaerolineales bacterium | reverse complement strand
TCTGCCCCGCCTTAGCACCATCCGCGCCGATGAGCTGCACCGAGATGACGTAGTTGCGATCGAGCGGCCCCAGCGCACGCCAGTAGAGCACGATCTGCTGCACCTCTCCGGGGCGGGCACGCGCGGGCGCCAGATCGAAACCCACCAGCTCCAGGCGCTCTCCGAAGACGATTCCCGCCGGGTGGCCGGGCGCGGTCTCCGTCACCGCGCCGCGCACGCGCACCGGCGGCCCCAGCCGGCCGGCGGGCGCGACGGCCGCCGGCTCGTCCAGCCCGAACGCGAGCTCCAGCCCTGGCATCGGCTTGACCAGGTAGACCGGCCGGCCCGACGCCAGGCCGCGCTCCGTCACGCCGGCCACGTCGCGCCAATCCTCGCCGCCTTGCAGGAGAGGGAAGAGCCCGTCGAGGTCCGGCCGCGTGCCCTCCACGTACTTCAGATACCACAGCGGCGCCATCTCGTCGCGGTCGTTGCTCACCAGGACCGCACCTTCGGGGAGCGGCGCAGCGAGCAGGCCGGCCCACGCCCGCGCGGCAGAGTCGTCCGTGGCACGCTGCACGCGCGGCCACTCCGTGACCGCGGAACCGTAGGCCACCGTGGCCAGCACGAGCGCGGCCGCGGCCGCGCCCACCGCGCGCGGCCAGCGCGAACCCTCCGCGGCCAGCCGCGCCAGCAGCGCGGCCAGGGAGCTGCCCAGGCCCCACGCGCCCGCGGCCATCCACAAGACCCACACAAGGTACGCCGGGATGTAGAAGACGTGGATGTCGCCGATCGCGTACAGGAGGTTGAATCCGATCTGCAGGACAAAGAACGAACCCGTCAGCGCCAGCCACGCCCGCCGTGCGCGGCCGGTCTCGCCCCGGCCCACCAGCAGCCACCCCAGGCCAAGCAATCCCAGCACCACCCCGTTGGGCGACACCTCCGCGACGAAGCCGCTCACCAGCCGTGCCAGGGCTGCGCCCACGTCGGGCGGAACCACGAGTGCACTCCGGAAGACGCTGCCCGTAACGTGCGCGATGAACCCTCCCGGCGACGCATCGTAGAGCGGCAGCGACTGGTCCGGCGCCAGGTCGAGGCGGAAGTAGGGCACGTGCGGCGCGCGCAGCGGGATGTAGAGGTAGAGCAGCAGCGGCGCGAGCAGGCACGCCGCCAACTGCAACAGCCGGCCCGTGCTCAGCGAACGCAGCATCGGGGCCGCGCGCGGTCCCGCGACGATCCACCCGAAGAGGAGCGCGGGCGGGATGAGCAGGAGGGTGGCGCGGTGGTGCGCCAGGCCGAGACCGAACAACGCAGCGACGGCCAGCCCCATGTGCCATGCGCCAGTCGCATCCTCCACCCGCACCCGCCCGGCCCAGGCCGCCAGCGCCAGCAGGATCGCACAGAGCAGCGCGGCGTGCAGGGTGTACACCTCGGCGATGACCGCCTGGGACCAGAAGGTCGGTGTGACGGCAAACACGAGTCCTGCGCAGAGCGCGACGGCCCCGGACCAAGGCCGGACCGTCTCCGGCGCGCGTGACCACACGGGCAGCAGGCGCATGATGAGCAGGGCAAAGAGCGCGACCGCCACGCCGCCCCAGAGCGCGGAGAAGAGGTTCATCCGGTACGCGGGGTCGCCCAGGGGGACGACGTGCGACCAGAGCCAGCCCAGCATCAGATAGAGGGGATAGCCGGTCGGGTGCGCGAAGCCGCCCAGCCAGGCGGCGAACTGGAACTCGGCGCTGTCGCCCCACAGCAACCCGGGCGCGAGGGACCGGACGTAGATGGCCAGGGCCAACACGCCAGCCAGCGCGGCGACCGCTGCATCGAATGCCGCGGCGCGCGGGCCCGGCTTCATTCGCCCCACTCCACCCAATCTACGGCCGCGGCCAGCGTCCGGAAGTCGCCCGCCACGCTCAGGTACGCGTCGGGTGCAATCACCTCAGACGCGGCGCCCGGTCCCGCGCCTTGCACGCCCACCAGCGCGTGCGCCTGGCCCTGCAGCGCGTCGATCGTGGCAGCGGAGCCCAGGCCGCGCATGGCCTCGACGGCCGCGGGCGTCAGGTAGCTGGTTGCCGCGCCTTTCGTGGCCAGGACAACGATGCGGCCGGCCGGCACGCCGGCAAGGTAGGCCGCCAGCGCATCGGCCTCGTAGCTGTTCGCAGCCGTGTCGTAGCCCCGGCGGTCGAGCAGCGCCCCCGTGCGCGCGTCGAACACCGCGACGTTGTAGCCCTGGCGGCCCGCGGATGCATCCACTGCCGCGCCACCGGGTCCGGTCGCGGTGACGAACGCCTCGCTGAAGGCATGCACCTCGAGGTTGACGGGGCTCTGCACGTTCGTCGTCCCGATCAGCGCGCGGCCGGCCCCATCGGGGAAGACCTCGCGCGGGCTCCTGCTCCAGCCGAAGGACAGCGCCACCCGGTTGGGACCGGGCTGCAGCACCGCGGCCGGCACGTCAAACCTGACGCTCTGCCAGCCCGCGGCGAGCGGCAGCGGCCCGCCGACCGGATGGCCGTTCACGTCGAGCGACAGCGCCTGCTGCGCGGCGCCGTCGTAGGCCAGTGGCGCCACTGAGAGGCGGAGCGGCACGGTGCCGCCCGCTCCCGCCTCGAAGCCGGCCGGCATGGGCAGGATGAGGGTTGCGGCGTCCGCCGTGACCCAGTTGGCCGTCGCGCCGTAGGGCTGCTCGCCGGAGCGGGTGTCCCAGCCATCGCCCAGGTAGGGCTCGTTGCCGCCGGCGCCCAGGTCGAGCCGGAGCGGCAGTGCCACCGGCGGCGCCGCGACGCGGTACACCCGGTACCCATCCGCCTCCCACACCGGCGCCTCGTCCACGGGCAGGACGTCGAGCACGTACTGCTCGGTGCGCTGCCACGTGTCCTGGTACGGGTAGCGGCCCTCGATCGGCGGCGTGGTGACCAGGTAGCGCACATTGTAGAGCGCCATCAGGTCCGCGGCCTGCCCGCGCGCGGCCGCGTCGACCTCGGGCGGGACCTCGCGATACATCTCCAGGTCGGTGATGGCGCGGAACAGCGGAATGCGCGCGAAGTAGGCCATCTTAAAGTCGGGCGCGCGGCTGATGTTGCCTCCCAGCATGGGCTTGCCGTGCCCGGTCTGGAAATACTGCAGGTTCGTCTGCTCGCTGCCCAGCACGCCGAAGCTGTTGCGCCAGCCCAACGGCAGCTGCATGATCGCGAAATCGTCCCCGTCCGCCGCGATGTTGCGATACACCTGCGGGATGCGCGCGTCGGTGGTCGGCATGGGCGCGGGCAGGTGTTCCAGGACGATCAGCGCAGCGAGGACGCCAACGAGTGCGATCGACAGCACCGGGGAGGGGGTCGACCGCACGCCTCGCCCGCTCCTGGGGCCGATCCGCCCCAGGAGCCACGCCACCCCGTAGGCGGCCAGCACCGCGAGCGCGAGCATGAGGATCACGCTGTAACGGTTGGGCGCGCGGTTCGCGCTGACGAACGGGACGAAGTGCAGCAGCGTGAAGGGCAGCGGGAAGGTCACGCCCTCGGGCAACAGGCTGTCGATGCTGAAGCGGTAGCGCCCGTTCACCTGAAGGAGCGGACCGAGGACCAGGATGCCGAACACGGCGGCGGACCAGAGCCACGGCGCCAGCCGGCGCCGGCCGGCCACGGCGCCCACGAGCGCCAACACCAGCGTGGCCCAGCCGAGGAAGACCGTGTTGATGTCGCCGAAGCGCCCCTCACCCGTCTCCACCGCGCGCAGCGCCGCGCGCCAGTTGGCGCCGCTCGCCTCGTTGTTGCCGAGGATGGGGTTCAGGTCGGTGGGCGTGACCAACCCCACCGCGTCCGCGCTCAGCTTGATGCTTTCCCCCCACCCTTCAAGCGCGTAGTTGCCGCCGGTGAACTCGCGGGCGATGGGCACGAGCACGGGCGACCACAGCACCACGGCCACCAACGCGGCAACGCCGGTCATGGTCAGGGCCGCGCGGCGCTGCGCCAGCCCGCGCCAGGACGCCAGCAGCAGGACAGCCGACAACAGCGCGAGAAACGACGCGAAGATCATCTCGGCCAGCGCGGCCAGGGCGAAGAAGAGGCCGGCCAGGGCCGCGTCCCTCGGCCGCGGCCGGTGCAGCGTGCGGAGGAAGTACAGCGCGTAGAAGGGCAGCCACTGCGTCGTCACCATGTCGTAATGGCCCAAGGCGGCATAGACCGCGCGGTTCGACGCGAACGCGTAGATGATCCCGCCGATCAACCCCGCCAGCCGGAGATGATCTGGGTTCGCCCGCGGCAGCGCGCGGCCGAGGACGTAGCGCACCAGCAGGCTCGCGCCCAGGGCGCTCAACACGGAGGAGAGGATCACGGTCGCGTTGCTGGCCACCGGCGCATTGAACGCCAGGAGCAGGGGCATGCCGATCAGCGCATTGAAGAAGTTGTAGGTGAAGAGGATCAGGTCGATGCCCAACGGCAGCCAGATGAGCTCGCTGTGCAGCGGGCTCACGTGCAGATCCAGGAGCGCGTGCTTGAAGTACCAGATGTTCCACACGAAGGTGGACTCATCGAAGGCCCAGGTGTCGGTGCCGGGGATACGGGTGGCGAAGTTCGCCAGGACCGGCCACGTCTGCACGAAGGCCAGCACTGTGAAGAGCGCCAGCGCGAGCCCCGTGGCAACAGCCGCGCCAGAAGACCGCTTGCTAATCATTATGTCATCTCTTGGATGGCCTGCCATTGCCGGCGCAGCCCCTCTCGCAGGCCGACCTCAGGGCTAAAGCCGAGCACGGTCGTTGCAAGCCGCGTGTCGGCCCAGGTATCGCGCACGTCGCCGGGCTGCGGGGGCTGGCGGCGCAGGTTGAGCCGGCCGCCCGCCAGGTCCGCCATGTGCTCGATCACCTCGTTCATCGAGGTGCGCGCCCCGCCCGCGATGTTGATCACCTGGACGGAGGTGCAGTGCGCCGCGCAGGCCTCGCCCGCCAGGAGGAACGCGCGCACGACGTCGGCCACGAAGGTGAAGTCGCGCGTCTGCGTGCCATCCCCGAACAGCGCGATCTCCTGCCCCGCCGCGGCCGCAGACAAAAAGCGTTGGAACGCCATGTCGGGACGCTGCCGGGGGCCGTAGACGGTGAACAACCGCAATGAGAGCGTCGGCAGCGCGTAGACGTCGTTGTAGAGGCGGCAGAGATGTTCGGCCGCCAGCTTGGTCACCCCGTAAGGGCTGATCGGTGCAGGCGCCATGGCCTCCCGCAGCGGCATCTCGGGCTGATCGCCGTAGGCGGAGGAAGATGAGGCGTAGACGACCGGGATCTTGCCTGCGGCGAGGCTCGCCTCGAGAATGCGCTGGGTGACCAGGATGTTGTTGCGCGTGTATGCATCGAACTGGCTGCCCCAGCTGCCGCGCACGCCTGGCTGCCCGGCCAGGTGGTAGATCAGCCCGACCCCGTCCAGGAGCTGCGCCAGGTCCGCCGCAATGAGGTCTGTTTCCACCAGTCGGAACGCCGGGAGCGCCGACGCACCGCGCAGGTTGCGCTCCTTGGTGGTGCGACCGTAGTAGTCGGTGAAGCAATCCACCCCGAGCACCTCATGCCCGCGCGCCAGCAGTGCGTCGCAGAGGTGCGAGCCGATGAAGCCCGCCGCACCCGTGACGAGCACGCGGCGTGGGCCGGCGTCGATCTGTTGAGTCATTCCGTCCCCATTTGTCTGGTCGCAGCGGTGGCCGCCGCGTCGAGTTCCTCGCGGATCACGTAGATCGGCTTGTCCTGCGCCTCGTGATAAGTGCGCGTGATCATCTCAGCCAGCAACCCCATGCTGAGCATCTGCACGCCCAGGATGACCAGCAGCACCCCCAGCAGCAGCAGGGGTCGCGTACCGATCTGCTGGCCGAAGAACACCTTGAGGATCGTCAGATAGAGGCCGATCAGCGCGCCGATGCCCGCAAATATCAGCCCCAGCCCGCCGAAGACGTGCAGCGGCCGGCCGGAGTAACTCAGCATGAAGCGGACGGTGATGAGGTCCAGCAGCACCCGGAAGGTGCGGCTGATGCCGTACTTGGTCTTGCCGAAGCGCCGCTTCCGGTCGTTGACCGGGATCTCGGCCACCGTGACGCCCATCCAGCTCGCCAGCGCGGGGATGAAGCGGTGCAACTCGCCGTACAAGCGGATGTTCTTGACGACCTCGCGGCGATAGGCCTTCAGGGAGCAGCCGTAATCGTGCAAGGCCACGTGCGTGGCCCCGGAGATCATGCGGTTGGCGACCATGGAGGGCAGGCGCCGGCTCAGAAACGGCTCCTTGCGCTCGGTGCGCCACCCGCTGACGATGTCGTAGCCTTCCCCGAGTTTCGCCACCAGGCGGCCGATGTCGCGGGGATCGTTCTGAAGGTCCGCATCGGAGGTGACGACCACCTCTCCGCGCGCCGCGGCGAAGCCTGCCGCAAATCCTGCCGACTGCCCGAAGTTGCGCCTGAAGCGGATGATGCGCCAGCGGGGATCGCGCGCGTGCACGGCGGCCAGGCGCGCGAAGCTGTTGTCGGTGCTGCCGTCGTCCACGACGATGACCTCGTACGACCGGCCCAATCCCGACAGGGCCGCGGTCAGCTCGTCGTAGAGGGGCGGCACATTCTCTTCCTCGTTGTAGAGGGGAATGACCACGGAGAGGTATGGCTCCATGCTAGTTCCTTCGCCGGGTTCGATTCAGTCCCTGGACCAGGTACATCGCGCCTCCCACCAATCCGGTCAGGACAGTGATCGCGTAGATACTCAACGAAAACGCCATGGCGATCCCTTGCGGCACGCCCGCGCCGCCCAACAGCGTGATGTAGGAGACCTCCCGAACGCCCAGTCCGCCCACTGCCGGCAACAGCAGCGCGGCCGAGGTGAGCGGCACGATCACGAAATAGAACACGATGGGCAGGTGCAGCCCCAGGCCAAGGCCGATCAGGACATTCCAGCCGATCTGCATCAGGTTGAAGACGACGGAGACGAGGAATGCCTGCACCACCGCGCCGCGGCGGTAACTGGTCAGGCCGGCAGCCACGTCCGTCGCCTTCGTCTTCCGCAGCCACCGCGCCCACCGGCTGTCGCCGCTCGCGGCGGCCCGCCACCAGGGCCGCGTCAGCAGCCATGCTGCCGTTATGCCGCCCGAAGCCAGAACCGCCAGCAGCCCGACCAGGGAGGGACTTGCCAGGTCCGGCCGCAGCAGTCCCGCAATCAGCCCCATGATCAGCAGGCTGAGCAGACCCAGGTAGCGGTCGACGACGACGCTGTTCAGCACCGGGCCGACCCGCTGCGTGTCCTGCGCCAGCTCGACCACGCGCACCGCGTCGCCGCCGAACCCCGTGGGCAGCAACACGTTGAAGAAGCCGCCGACGAAATACCACAGGGTCAGCTCGGCCAGAGGCCTGTCCACGCCCAGCCCGCGCAGCAGCACCTGCCACCGGTAAGCCCGCACGACGACGCCCAGCAGAAACAGGCCCCACGCGGCTGCCAGCCACGATAGCTTGATCTGCGCCAGTGCCTCCGTCAGCTCGGCCCAGCCCACCTGGCGCAGGGCGACTGCAAGCAGGACGGCGCTGATGCCTACTTGAAGGAAGCCGCGCAGGCGCTTGCGCGGCGGGTCAGGGCGACTCACAGATTGCGACACTCCGACAAAGAAGTCTACCGCACTTGTCCGCCTTTGCCAATTAATCGCGAGTTGAGGAAGTGTGGTAGACTCGCGCTGACCCATGATGAAACCATCCCGACCCTGGTACGCTCATCCCTGGCTGCACCTCGCGCTCATCCTCATCGTCGCGGGCCTGTTCCGCCTGTGGCAGATCGACAGCATCCCGCCGGGGCTGTTCGGCGACGAGGCCACGGACGGGCTCGATGCGCTGGACGTGCTCGCGGGCCGCGGCGCGGTCTTCTTCCCGGCCAACTTCGGCCGCGAGGGGCTACACATGTGGCTCGTGGCGGGCATGTTTCGCGTGCTGGGCGTCACCCCGCTCGCCCTGCGCCTGCCGTCGGCCATCGCCGGCATCGTGACCGCGCTGGCAACGTACTGGCTCGGCCGCGAGCTTCTGGCGGCCTGGCGGCGCGGCGCGGGCCGGCAGGACCCTGAGACTTCTGCCTGGGACTATCTTCCCCTGGTTGCGGCGCTCTACCTGGCCACCTCCTACTGGCACATGCACTTCTCCCGCTTCGGCATCCGCGGGGTGTTCACGCCGCTGCTCGGTGCGCTCGCGTTTGCGGCCTTCTGGCGCGCGGCCAACCGCAGGTCGCCGGGGTGGTTCGCGGCGAGCGGCGCGTGCCTGGGCCTGGCCACCCACTTCTACACGGCCAGCCGCTTCTTCCCCTTCTTTCTCGCGGGCTTCCTGGCCGTGCAGTGGCTCGTGGCGCACCTGTCGGGCCGGGGCGACCGGGCCCTCCTGCGGCAACACCTGGGGGGGATCGTGCTCCTCTTCGCGGTCGCGGCGCTGGTCTTCGCACCGCTCGGGATCTACTTCCTCCAGCATCCGGGCACGTTCACCCAGCGGGCCGGGGAAGTGGCTGCGTTCGGCGGGGAGGGAGCGTGGGTGCGCATGGCCCGCGCAGCCGCGGCCAACGTGCTGCAGTTCTTTCTGCCCGGCCGCGGCGACGCGGAGCAGTTCTACAACCTGCCCGGCCGCGCGGTCTTCGACCCGCTCACGGCCGCCCTGGCGCTCATCGGCATCGTATTGGCCATGTGGCGCTGGCGTCGCAGCCCGGCGCTCTTCCTCCTGTTGTGGTTCCCCGCGCTGCTCCTGCCGTCCTTTCTGGCCACGGATCGCTGGCCGACGCTGCCGCGGGTGCTGGGGGTCATTCCCGGGGTCTACTTCTTCCCGGCCCTCGGCGCGCTGGGCGCCGCGGCCGCACTGTTGCGCTGGCGGTGGCGGGGCGCGCGCGTCCTCGCCGCCGGGCTGATCGTTCTCGCGCTCGGCTCACATGCCGCGCTGACCTGGCGCGACTACTTCGTGGCCTGGGGGCCGTCCGCGACGACGTATGACGCGCTGGAGGGCGACATGACTGCGGCGTGGCGGTGGCTGGATGAACACCCGGCGGAAGGCCACGTCTGGCTCTCCTCCGACATCTACCGCCACCCGACGTTCATGCTGCTGCACGAGCGTGCCACGGTGCAGACCTACTGGGAACACTCAAACGAGTCGCTGAGCTGGTTCGATGCACGATCTGCCCTGCCGCTGCCCGTGGCCGGACAGAAGAGCACTTACCTCATCGCCGCATCGTCGCCCCTGGCCCCGCCGGCCGCGGCGTGGGTGGCACAGTGGGGGCGGGAGATCGACGTGGTGCGCGCGCCCGACGGCCGGCCCAGCCTCACGGTCATCGAGGTGGCGGCGGGCGCGGAGGCCACAGCGGCGGGGCAGCCGGAGGAGAACCTTCCCGAGCCGCTCCCGGTGGCCGGCGGCCTGCAGCTCACCGGCGCGACCGTGCGTGAGGCCGATGGGGGCAGCGTCCTCTACCTGAGCTGGCGGACCAGCGGGCCGGACAGGGAGAGGTGGCAGGCCTACGACCTGGAGATCGAGGCAGCCGGGGAAGGCGGATCTCCGCACATCACCGCGCCCTTCGAGGGGCTGCGGCCGACGGAGTGGGTGGCCGGCGGGCGGTTCATCTCGTGGCACGAGCTGGACGGTTGGAGTGCCGCGGCGCCGGGCCAGTTGCGGCTGCGCCTGGTCGCGCGGGAAGACGGCGCACCTGGCGCCTGGTACACGATCGCACTACCGCAGTAGAAGAAGTCCGCCCCTGCGCCGCGGGCGCGCCGGGATTGACCGCAGCGAGACCCGCGAGCCGCAGAGGGCGCCGAGATCGCCCGGAGGATTCCGGAAAGCTGGCCGCGAGTGACCAAGGGTGGCCGGGCGCGCGGCGCCGCGCAGCTAGCGGCCCTTCCAGCCCAGCAGCCAGCGGTGGTGCGACCACACCTGCTTCACGCGCCAGGGGATGCGCAGGCGCTCGATCCACGCGTACTTCATCACGCGGGGGTGGAGGCTCGGGTCGCGGCCGAGGTAGTAGTCCATGGTCGACCAGCGCCAGCCCTCGCCGGTGAACTTGCTGTCGAGCTTCTTGGACCGGATGCCGATCTTCTGAAGCAGCTGCGCGGCGGGCATGACGGTGTCCGGCCAGGGAGGCGTGTCCAGCACCCCCTGCTCGATGATCTTCACATCCAGCGCTTCCAGATGAATCCTGATCCGGCGAATGTCGGTCCAGCGCTCGTCGATCTCCTCGACGAACTCCGGCTCGACGATGTGCTTGCGGACCTGGTAGCCCACCTGCACCGGGTTGGGCACGGCCACGAAGACCAGCTTGTTGCTCACCCGCACGAGCTCCCGGAGCAGCGCCGCGGGGTCGGCCAGGTGCCAGATCGCGGCCCAGTTCCAGGCAAATTCGAAGGTGTTATCGGGGAACGGCAGGGCGGACCAGTCAGTCGTGTGCACCAGGTCGACCGGCAGCCCGAGCTCGTCCCAGATGCGCGCCACGCCCGCGAGCCGCTCCTCGTCGTCGTCGACCAGGGTGACCGGCGTCCGGATGCGCGCCAGGGCCACGCTGTTGATCCCGCTGACGCCCGCCATGCCGAAGAGCGGCGCCTCGAGCGCGTTGGCGAAGCCGTAGCGGCCCTTGAGCGCGAGCAGGAAATCGTTCAGGACGAAGCGCTCGTACACCAGGCCGAGGCCCTCGTTGTAGTCCGTCAGGTATTTCTTCCAGGTCGGTTCAGTC
>CAZMIS010000115.1:0-10658 GCA_964566325.1 uncultured Anaerolineales bacterium | reverse complement strand
CCTCGTTGGCCAGCTGGCGATTGTGCGCCACCTTCGGGAGGTGTTCCGCCAGAGAACGCGGCTCCGGATCTGCGGGCCCATAGGTGAGCGTCATTTCGATGTGCCTTCCGTCGACGAGAGGATGCGCTGTGCACGCCGCGTGCGGGATCGCGCGGGCGCTTTCAGCGGACACGACCAGGTCTCCGAAGCTGACCGCGTGGTCGACCAGGGTCATCTTGTTCGCCGTGATGCGCACGCTGTAGCGGACGTCGCCGTAGAGGGTGTGACAGTCGACCTGCCGGGGCATCATGCCCGGCTTGTTCAACGCCGCGAGGACGTCGCTGTCGGGGTGTAGCTGGCGGTAGACCGGCGTGTCGGACAGCAGCACGCGACTTTCGGGAAGCTCCGGCGCAATGACGCGGCGCTCGGCCAGCTGCTGCGCCCGGAGCGCGTTCTCCAACCGCGTGACGGTGGCTGCCGGCCTGGCGGGCGCGAGGCCGAGCTTCTCCAGCAGCCGGATCAGGGACCAAATGGGCGAGCCGCGCGGGGCCAGCGATGTGAGGCGCAGGAGATCCACCCCGAGATGCGGGCTGGCGATGGTGACGAGCCGCCCCACGTTTCCGCGATACAGCCCGCCCCATTCGTCTCTGGCCGTGCGGCTGAGATAGTAGCGGCAGATGATGCCGCCCAGGCTGTGCGCGATCAGGGTCACCTCCCGCGGCCCGCCGCGCGCCAGGCTGTTGTCGCTCAGCGCGTCGACGCTGCACAGCAGGCGATCCTCGGTCGACAGGTTCGCGCCCGCCAGGCGGCTGGCCACCTGGCGCAGATCGCCGCGGTTGTTGTAGGTGCCGTCCGCCGCGATCCCGTAGTGGAAGGTGCGAACCAGGTTGGGATCCAGGTCGCCGCTGTTGATCAGGAACTGGCGGAACCCCGACTCCGCCCACACCGTCGGCGCCCCATCAAACCCGTGCACCAACAAGATCGGCATCAGCCTTGGCACGTCGCCCCCCTCCGCCCCCCGATGCAATCTTCGATCTTCGATCTTCAATCGCCGGGCCCTCAGGCCCCGGCAACGATCTCCTGCAGCAGGGTGGCCGCATTCACCATATCCGCGATCGCCACATGCTCGTTGGGCGTATGCACCTCCGCCATGCCGGTGCTCAGGATCGCGCAATGGATGCCGTGCTCCGAGTAGATGTTGGCATCGGTTCCGCCGCCGGATGCCTTGATCAGTGGCGTCCAGCCCAGCCCTTCGATGGCCCGGACTGCCGTCTGCACCACGGGATGGTCTTCGGGCAGCGCGTACGTGGTGTACATCCGCTTGACCTTCAGCTCCACGTGGGCGCCGTGTCGCTCCGCTGCCTCGTGGAAGGCCGCGGCCATGGCCGCGGTTTGGGCCGCGAGCTTGAACTCGTTCCGGCTGCGCGCCTCGCCCTTGACATAGACGTTATCGGGCACGATGTTCGTGGCCACGCCGCCCCGGATGATGCCGATGTTGGCGGTGGTCTCCTCGTCGATCCGGCCGAGCGGCATCGCCGCGATCGCCTCGCTGGCCACGCGGATCGCGTTGATGCCCTTTTCCGGCTCCGCGCCCGCGTGGGCAGTGCGCCCGTGCACGGTGAGTTCGAGGCTATCCTGCCCGGGGGCACTCGTGACGACGGTGCCCGACGGCCCGCCGGAATCGAGCACGTAGCCGCGCCGCGCGCGCAGCTTCGCCTTGTCCAGCGTGCGCGCACCGCGCAGTCCCACCTCCTCACTTCCCGAGATGACCACCTCGAGCGGCGGGTGCGGGATGCCGTCCTCGCGAACCGATTCGATGACTTCCAGTATCACCGCGACGCCCGACTTGTCGTCTGCGCCGAGGATGGTGGTGCCGTCAGAATAGATGA
Organism: uncultured Anaerolineales bacterium; assembly: GCA_964566325.1. Taxonomy (GTDB): domain Bacteria; phylum Chloroflexota; class Anaerolineae; order CG2-30-64-16; family CG2-30-64-16; genus JALOOB01. The sequence goes on along the minus strand of CAZMIS010000115.1, from coordinate 8,790 downwards.
CCCCGTCGCGGATCACCGGCTTGATGCCGCGATCCTGGCCCACGGTGTCGGAATGAGCGCTCAACATGAGCCATTCACCGTCGCGGCTGCCGCTGAAGCGCGCGATCAGGTTGTTGTTTTCGTCCGTCTCGCACTCGCCGCCCATGGCGGTGAAGCGCCGGGTCAATTCCGCCGCGATCGCCGCCTCTTCGCCCGATGGGCTCCCGATCGCCACCAGGTCCAGAAAGGTCCGGACCAGCCTGCCCTCATCGATCATAGAATCCCTCCCCCTGGCCGCCGCAGGGCGGCTTCGCAACCTGCCCCCGCAATCTTCAATCTTCTATCCAGGTCGTCCGCCCGCTCTCCCCCATCTCATAGCCCCCCAGCGCCGCGATGGCCGAGCGGCCCTCATCCGACGCCACCCAGCCGATAAGCCGCTGTACTGGCTCCAGCGCCCAGGCGCTCTCCGGCACGACCAGATGGTAGGGCTCGACGATCAGCCGCACGAAGCCGAGTCCGTAGGGGATCGCCGCGGTTTCGATGCCGAGGCCGGCGTTCGCCCGGCCCTCGACGATCGCGCGCGCGATCTCGGCGTGCGTGGTCACCTCTAGCTCGTAGCCGGTGATCTTCTCCGGTGCAAGTCCCGCGAGCCTGAGTTGGGCGTCGAGCCACACCCGCGTGCCCGCGCCCCGTTGGCGGTTCACGAACCGCACCCCGCGTTGCGCCAGGTCGCGGATCCCCCTCACGCCGGCCGGATTGCCCGGGGGCGTCATCAGGCCGAGCCGGCGGTGCGCCAGGGTGACCAGCGCCACGCGCGTTTGGGGCAGAAGGCGGCGCACGAACGGCACGTTGTAGGTGTCACTCTCCGCATCCCACAGATGACACCCGGCGATATCGGCCTTCCCTTCGGCCAGCGCGATCAGGCCGCCCAGGCTGCCGGGATAAGCCACGTGCAGGGTGCAGCCCGGACACACATGGGGGAACCGCGCCGCCAGCAGCGACACCGCCGGATCATGGCTCCCGGCAAACCGCAGTCCCGTGGTCGTCCCCGCGCGATCGGTTTGCCCACTCAACGAGCGCCAGCGGTCCAATGCCGCGCGCAATGCGCCCTCCGTCTCCTCAACCGAATACCCCGCGGAGAGCATCTCCAGCAGAAACGCCTCGGCCTGGTGGACCATGCTCGCCCGGCGCAGCGGCGTGTCCTCCCCCGCGGTCAGGACGGCGCTGCCGATGTGCGTGCCCCGGCCGGGCCGGCTGACCGCGAGGCCCTGCCGGGCCAGCTCCTTGTAGGCCTGTTGGACCGTGCCCGGGGTGCACTGCCAGCGCGCCGCCATCTCGCGCACCGAGGGGAGCGCGTCGCCCGGACGCAGCCGTCCCTCCAGCAGCTCCTGCCGCACCGCCTCCACGATCTGCTCGTAAATCGACCGCTTATCCATCCTGCCTGCCCCTTCAGCCGCAGAGGTCACAGAGGGCGCAGAGAGAAAGAGCCAGAGGCACCTCTTCCTCCTCCTCGCTCCCCCCTCTGAGAGCTCTGCGTGCTCTGCGGCTAAGCCATCGCCCCATTCCCCAGCATTCAGCCCTTACGGCGCATCGCGTTCCGTCGCCGCGCCCGCTCCCTCCGCCGTCCCGATTTCGCCCGCGGTGCGATTCAACAGCCGCGCCGCAAAGTCGACGAATGCGTTGACGTCCGCGTAGTTCGATGCGATGCCCACCGACACGCGCACGGCGCTCACCTCGCGGCCGAAGCGGTCGTGCATCTCCCGGCGCAGTTCCTGGAACGACAGCGGCTTCTCCAGCGCGAAGAACGTGCGCATGATGTCCGGCCCCAGCCCGTGCGCCACTTCGCCCGCGCCCGGGTTGCAGAAGCAGCCGGTGCGGATGGAAATCCGCTCGTGATTCGCCAGCTCTTCGATCCTCCGGTCATCCACCGGCCGGCCGTCCCGATCATAGAAAGTCATGGTGACCGTGCCGCCCCGGGCCGTCAGGTCGCGCGGGCCGTGAATCTTCACCAGCGGCCGGCCGGAGTCGTGCCTGAGCGCGGTCAGCGAGTCGATGAGCCATCCCGTGAGGCACATCACGCGCTCGTGGATCAGGTCCATCCCCACGGACGCCAGGTGGCGCAATCCCATCTCGACGGCCGGGATGTTGAGATAGTTGACCGTGCCGTCCTCAAAGCCCGCTTCGCCCGGCGCCAGGAAGTAGCCGTCACCCTGCACCGACGAGATCGTGATCGTGCCGCCGGCATACCAGGGGCGCCGCAGCCTCGCCAGCGCCGCTTTGCGCGCCAGCAGGCACCCTGCGCCGGCCGGGTAGCCGAACATCTTGTAGAACGAGAGGGGCACGAAGTCCGGCAGCCAGCGCGCCAGGTCCAGCCGGTTGGTCGGTGCGAACGCCGCGGCATCCACCAACACGTCCCAGCCCAGGGCCTGCGCCTTCCCGATCAGTTCGAGCGGGTGCTGCGCGCCCGAGAAGTTGGACTGCGCGGGAAACGCGAAGAGATTCGCTGCGCCCCGGTCGATCCGCTGCAACTCCGCGTCCAGCCGGTCCATGTCGATGCGCAGCTCCGGCGCGACGACGGGGACGTAGGTGAAGGTGGCGCCCTTGTGCCTCGCGAACTCCCGGATGCCGTTCACCGAGTTGTGGTTGTCGAAGGTGAGCAGGTAGCGGCTGCGCTCCGTGAACGGGTAGGCCTCGCCCACCAGCTTGAGCGCGTTGCTGGCATTGGCTGTGAAGATCGCCGTGTACTCGCCCGGCGGCGCGTTGAAGTACTCCAGCACGTACTCGCGGGCCTGTTCGACCAGGTGAGTCATCGCCTGCGAGGTCGGGTTGTTCGAGTGCGGGTTGCCGAAGACGTTGCGCGACAGCAGCGCCAGGTGGCTGCGCAGCTGGCTCTCCGCGTACAGGCCGCCGCCCGTGTAATCCAGGTAGATCTGGCCGGTTTCTTCCAGGCGCGCGTAGTCGCTCGCCCGCAGCGCGTCGAGCGCACTTGTGGCCGCGTAGCGCGGACAGGTGCTCAGAAACCGCGCCAGGGCCGGCTCGTTCACCTTGCTCGCGGGTTCAGTGTGGATCATAGCGATGCATCCTTCTCCCGCCCATCTGGGTCTCCGGGCTGGGTGCTCAACGGCTTGCCGCAATATCACGCCTCGAACCGGTCAGCTTCGCCGCGTCCGGCCAGCCGTACGCCAGCTCGAGAAGGCTGCTGCTGCCGATGGTGATCGATTTCTCACCTGGCAGACGCTCTCCGCCCAACGCCTCGTAGAAGGCGCGTGCGCGCCAGTTGTCTTTCAGCACCCAAAGCAGCAGCGACTTACCTCCGCGCTCCACCACCCACGACGCGGCGGCCGCAACCAGCCGCCGCCCGATGCCGCGGCCCCGCCATTCCTCCAGCAGGTAGATGCCCCAAATCTCGTGGTCGTAGGGGGCAATCCCGTCACGCTCCGGGCCGCCGGCGGCGAAACCGACCAGTTGTCGCTCCTCGTCGCCTGCGCGGGTGGCCACTTCTGCCACGAAGGTGAACTCTTCCTCTGCCTGCCGGGCGAGCCTGTTCTGCCACACCGCGTAGCGGGCTGCGGGCGTCAGCGCGTCCAGGTAGCTGGCAGGCAGAATCCCGCGATACGCGGTCTGCCACGCCGTGATGTGAACGTACGCGATTCCCTCGGCATCGCCCTGCCGTGCTTCCCGGACTGCGACCTCGTCCGATAGCTGTCCGTTCATGGTCGCCCCTGGCTGGTGGCCACTTTTGTGACCCCGGTCAATTTTTCGGAGACTTCTGTGTGGCCACCTCGGCCAGCATTTCGACCACGCTGGCCCGGCCCTTCTCGGTATCCGCGCCCATCATCCTGGCCAGTTCCGCAATGCGGTGATCGTCTGCGAGGCGCGCGACCGCAGTCGTGGTGCGACCACCGGTCACCCCCTTCGCCACGTTGTAGTGCAGGTCGGCATACGCGGCCAGCTGTGGGAGATGGGTGATGCAGAGCACCTGGTGGCTCGGCGCATGGCTGCCGGACGCGGGCCGGTCGACCCCGTCCACCGTCAGGCTCCACAGCTTGAACCCGACCGTGCCGCCGACGCGCCCGCCGATGCCCTGGTCGATCTCGTCGAAAATGAGCGTCGGCGTCTCGTCCGCCCGGCCAAGCACCGTCTTGAGCGCCAGCATCAGCCGCGACGTCTCGCCGCCGGAGGCCACCCTGGCCAGCGGGCGGAGCGGCTCGCCCGGATTGGCGGAGACCAGGAACGCGATGGTGTCAAGCCCCTGGGCGTCGAAGGCGTAGCGGCCGGCCTCGAGCCCGCACAGGGCCGCGCCCGCATCGTCTACGACCGCGCCCGCCGCATCGGGCGTCCACTGGATGCTGACGGCAAAACGTGCATGCGCCATCTGCAGGTCATCCAGCTCCGTCTCGATCGCGCGGGCCATACGCTCGCCGGCCGCGCGCCGCGCGGCCGAGAGTTCCGCGCCGCGGCGGCCCAGCTCGGCGAGCAACTGCGCCTCTTCGCGCTCCAGCTCGCCGATGCGTTCCTCCGCATGCGAGATGGTTTCGAGCTCCGCAGCCGCGCGTTTCGCGTAGGCGAGGACCTCGTCGATCGAATCGCCGTACTTGCGCTGGAGCGAGTGCAGCAGGTGAACCCGCTCCTCGACCTGTTGCAGCCGGCCCGGGTTGAACTCGATGGCATCGCGGTAGTGCGACAGCTCGCGCGCGATATCGTCGAGCAGCGCGTTGGCTTCGCCCAACTGCTCCAGCAGCGGCGCGGCCGTCGGATCGATGCGCGCCAGGCGCGCCAGCGCCTGTTCGGCCGATCCGAGTGCGTCCAGCGCGCCGGGCTGCCCGTCGTCCGCGCCCGATAGCAGGACGCCGGCCTCTCCGCTCAGCTCGGTCAGTTGCTCCGCGCTGGCCAGCCGCCGCCGCTCGGTATCGAGCTCCTCTTCCTCGCCCGGCTTGAGCCCGGCGGAGCCGATCTCCTCCACCTGGTAGGCAAGGAGATCGATGCGCCGCGCCCGCTCGCGTTCGTCCTGGCGCAGCCCAGCCAGCTCGCGGCGCACCCGGCGCACGCGTTGCACCAGTTCTCCGGCCGCGGCGGCCGCCTCGCCGATCCCTGCGTAGCGATCCAGCAGGCCGGCGTGCTCGCGTTCGTGTAGCAGGGAGAGGTGTTCTCCCTGGCCGTGCACATCGACCAGCAGGCCTGCCAGCTCGCCCAGGAGCGCCGTGGTGACGGAGCGGCCATTGATGCGCGCGACGGAGCGGCCGTTGGCCCGCACCTCGCGCGCCAGGACCACCTCATCCCCATGGTCGCCGTCCAGGCCGTGCTCGGCCAGCAGTGGTGCCACCTTGGGGGCCACGTGCGGCGCGAGGTGGAACGTCCCCTCGATCTCGGTCCGGTCCGCGCCCGCGCGCACGATCTCCTGGGACGCCCGGTCGCCGAGCAGCAGGTTCACCGCGTCGATGATGATCGATTTGCCCGCGCCCGTCTCACCCGTGAGGACGTTGAAGCCCGGACCAAAGACCAGGTCCAGCCGATCGATGATGGCCAGATCGCGAATTCTGAGTTCGGTGAGCATGGGTGGAAGCTCTCTAGATCAGGCGCGCGTAAAGCGTGCTGCCGGCCAGCGCGGCAAACAGCATCACGGGCAGGCGCAGGAACATGCCGGGGAAGCCCGCCAGGAACAAGCCTGCGATGAGCACGCCGGCGATGAACGCGACCGTCGCTGCGATCTTCATCCCGCGCGCCCGGCGCCTTCGCAAGGCGCGGCGGATCACCTCGGCCACCGCGCCCCCGGCCGCTGATCCGACGAAGAATGCGAGCAGGAAGCTGAAGAAGCCGGCCAGGCCGAGGAAGAGATAGGCGAGGGCGCCCAATACGGCGCCCATGACCATTGCGACGGCTGCACCGATCAGGATGTCGTAGCGCTCGCCGCTGTAATACTTCGCCTGCTGCGAGCGCACGCATTCCGGGCAGCGTTTGCCGACCGGCGTCTGGATCGCACACTGGGTGCAGATCGGCTTCTCACAGCGGTTGCACCGCAGGACAGTCTCGCGGTCGGGGTGATTGGCGCAATGGAGTATCTCTGGGCCTGCCTCGGTCACGGTTTCCGCCTTTCTTACGACCCCATCAACCGCGCCAGCGCAGCCGGTCCATCAGGGTGCGATAGAAGTAGTCGCGATCCTGCACGTGCAGGAAATGGCACACGTCCTTGCTCGCCCGCACCTCGACCCGGTCTCCCTCGACCAGCGCGATCTCGAACTGACCGTCCACGGTCAGCATGGGGGCGTAGTCTGCGTGTGCTTCCAGTCCGACGGTGGCCCCCTGCGCCAGCACGACGGGTCGATCGAGACTTAGGTGCGCGCAGATCGGTAGCACGAGGATGTTCTTGAGCTCCGGCGGCAGGATGGGACCGCCGGCAGCCAGCGCGTAGCCGGTGCACCCGGTGGGCGTCGAGACGATCACGCCGTCCGCGCGGTAGGTGGTGAGATAGCTGCGGTCGACGTAGGTCTCGATGGTGACGATGCGAGCCAGGCCACCGCGGCTGATGACGACGTCGTTGATGGCCAGGTAGGCATGGTTGACCGCCGGCTGGCCGCCCCGCGCGACGGCCACGTCGAGGAGCATGCGCTCCTCCAGCCAGTACTTGCCCGTCAGGATCTGCTCGAACGGCCGCTCCCAATCATCGGGCGAAATCTCGGCCAGGAAGCTGACGCGGCCCAGCTTGACGCCGACGAGCGGCACCCTGGCCGGGCTGCCCAGGCGTGCGGCCCGCAGCATGGTGCCGTCGCCGCCGAGCGTCACGAGCAGGTCGAGGTCGCCGATGTGGGTCAGGGCTTCGGGCTCATCCCATGCGTCGCCGATCCAGGCCGTGCAGCCGCGGCGATGCAGGTATTCCGCCATGCGATCCGCCAGTGGGCCGCTTTCCGGCTTCCTGGGATGGCACAACAGGCCGAAATGCTTGGGTGGGGTCACGATCGACATGTGTGGCCGTATCCTGCTCAGCCCAACCGGGTATGAAGCCAGGGAGCGACGTCACTGAGGCCGACGCGGGTCTGCTGCCCGGTCGCCATCTCGCGGACGATCGCCACGTTCTCAGCCAGCTCCTGGTCGCCCAGGATGACCGTGTAGGCAACGCCCGCCTTGTCTGCCCCCTTGAGTTGCGATTTCAGGCTCCGGCTTCCGAAGCCGAACAGCGCCCCGATTCCGGCGGCGCGCAGGTCACGCACCAGGGTGATGGCTGCCACGCGGGCCGGCTCTCCCAGGGGAGACACCTGGACGCGCGGTGCGGGCAGCGCCGGCGGTTCGACGCCCTGCTGCCGCAGGCTGGCGATGACGCGCTCGATGCCCATGCCGAAGCCGATGCCCGGCGTGGGCGGCCCGCCCAACTCTTCGATCAGGCCGTCGTAGCGCCCGCCGCCGCAGACCGCCGCCTGCGCGCCGATGCCCTCTGCCCAGACCTCGAACACGGTCTTGGTGTAATAGTCCAGCCCGCGCACCAGGCGGAAGTTGATGCTGTGCTGCATGCCGGCCGCGTCCAGGTAGGTGCGCAGCGTGGCCAGGTGCGTCGCACATTCCGCGCACAGGTAATCGGCGCTGTGCGGCGCCGCGTCGAGCAGCGGCTGGGCGGCCTCTTCCTTCGAGTCCAGCAGGCGCAGCGGGTTGATCGTCAGGCGGCGCCGGTCTACGTCGTTGAGCCGGCCCTCGTACTGGGCGAAGTAGGCCACCAGCGCCTGCCGGTAGGCCGGACGGCACACCGGGCACCCCGTCGAGTTGAGCTGCAGGTGCAGGCCGCGGTAGCCGAGCCGCGTCAGGAGCGTCCACGCGACCGACATGACCTCCAGGTCCACCGCCGGATCCATCTCGCCGAGCACCTCGCAGTTGAACTGGTGGTGCTGGCGGAAGCGACCGGCCTGTGGCCGTTCATAGCGGAAGATCGGGCCCATCGAATAGAGCTTCACCGGCTGGGGCCAGACGTGCATGCCATGCTCGATGTATGCGCGCATGACGCCAGCGGTCCATTCGGGCCGCAGGGTCACCTCCGCGCCGCCCTTGTCCTGGAAGGAGTACATCTCCTTGTCCACGATGTCGGTGCCTTCGCCCACGCCGCGGACGTAGAGGCCGGTCTCTTCGAAGATCGGGGTGTCGATCTGTTGAAAGCTAAACAGCCCGGCGACCCGGTGCATTTCTTCGGTGACGTAGCGCCAATAGGGTCGGTCTGCGGGCAGGATGTCCTGTGTGCCGCGCGGTGCCTGATACACACTTGCCTCCAAGTAGGGGCCGACCTATGTGCCGGTCCTGGTTCTTGCCTCCAAGTAGGGGCCGACCTATGTGTCGGCCCTCCTTCCGCACCCGTGCAGGCGCGGCAATGGGCGGATTATAGCGCATTCAGGGGTGCTTGTCTAAGCGGGCGGGCAGAAGCGGGTGAGCCCGGGCGCTTATGGCCGCGGCGGGTGGACGCTGAGATATTGATGCAGGAAGGGGTAGGTTTCTCCCAGGAGCTCATAGGTTTCCCAGCCCGGCGACGCGGCCGCGGCGAAGATGGCCGCGCCCAGGATGTAGGGGTCCTGCTGCAGGTGCGCATCGTACCAGGCCAGCTGCTCGATGTAGTTGCCGGGTGTGTCGCTGCCCATGCCGATCCCGTCCCAGTAGGATGCGAAATCCTGCCAGCCGAAGCCGTCGGGTCCCGGCCGGTCCGTCACCAGCCCGTCGATGCCGACCTCGGTCAGCAGGATGGGGAGGAGCAGTTGGTTGGGGGCCAGGTAGCCGCGGTAGACCTTGCGGTAGCGCAGCGTCAGCCACGACTCCAGATAGGCCAGCTCGGTGAACGAATCG
>CAZMIS010000114.1:0-10703 GCA_964566325.1 uncultured Anaerolineales bacterium | reverse complement strand
GCATGGTCAAGGCGATGGTGCCGGCACGGACCTGCAAGATCATCGACGACGCGAACAGCAACGGTGCGCTCTTCAATGGCTACTACTACTGGGTGCTCCAGCCGGCCGCGCTGCTCATGCTGACGGGCCTGGGCTTCTCGATGGTCGGCTTTGCCCTGGATCGTGTCTTCAACCCGCGATTGCGAGAAATCTGATGACGACAACGCCTACCTCAGAGACACTGCTTCGCATCGAAAAGCTGCTCCTGCACTTTCGCTCGAGAAGGGGCGTGGTGCAGGCGGTGGATGGGGTGGACCTCACCCTCGATTACAACGAAGCCATCGTAATCATCGGCGAGTCGGGGTGCGGCAAGACCTCGATGGCCAAGGCCATCCTGCGGCTGCTGCCCCGCAACGTGGAAGCCTATTCCGGCAAGGTGATCCTGACCGGGACCGACGTCATGCCCATGACGGACGAGCAGTACCGGCAGGAAGTTCGCTGGGTCAGGATCGCGGCGGTGCCCCAGGCGGCCATGAACGCGCTCAACCCGGTGCTGCGCGTGGGCGACCAGGTGGCCGAGCCGGGCATGGTTCACCACGGGTTCAGCAAGGAAGACGCGCTCAAGCAGGCGCGCAAGATGTTCCAGCTCGTGGGCGTGCCCGACGATTTTGTCAACCGCTATGCATTCGAGCTGAGCGGCGGTATGCGACAGCGCGTGGCGTTGGCCATGGCGCTGGTCACCTCGCCCGACGTCATCGTGCTGGATGAGCCCACCTCGGCGCTGGACGTGCTGACACAGGCCAACATCATGAACCAGCTCAAACGCATCAAGCAGTCGATGGGCATGAGCTTCATCCTGATCACGCACGACATCGCCACGTCGAGCGAGCTGGCCGACCGGGTGGCGGTCATGTACGCCGGCCAGATCGTGGAGGTCGGTGATGCGCATCGGTTCTTCACGCAGCCGCTCCACCCCTATTCGCACATGCTGATGGCCAGCGTGCCGCGCCTGCGGGGCACATCGGCGCCGGAGTTCATTGTCGGCCAGCCGCCAAGCCTCATCAACCCGCCGGCGGGTTGCCGGTTCGCGGCGCGCTGCCCGAAACGCTTCGACCGTTGCGCGGAGGAGCCTCCAACCTTCAAGCCGGAGGGTCGTCCTGTGAAATGCTGGCTGTACGAGTAAGGCGGGGGTGCGAACGATGGCTGTAACGACCGAACAAATATCGATGGACGTCAAGGCGGGCAACGGCGATGGGCGCCGCGGCGAGGTCCTGCTGTCCGTGCGCGACCTCCGCGTCTGGTTCGAGCTGCGCCGTTTTGGCTTCGGCCACGCGGGCTACGTGCATGCGGTCGACGGCGTCAACTTCGACCTGGGCTACGGCGAGGCGGTCGCGGTCGTGGGCGAGAGCGGTTGCGGCAAATCCAGCCTCATGAAGACGATCATGGGGCTCTACCGGCCCACAGGGGGCGAGATCCTGTTCGACGGCCAGAAGCTCAACGACCTGTCGGGCCGCGAGATGCGCGCCTACCGTTCCCACGTGGGCTACGTCCAGCAGGATCCGTACGGTGCGCTGCCTTCCTTTATGAATGTGCGGCAGATTCTCCAGGAGCCGATGATCATCAACGGCGTCAGGGACGAGGCGAAGCGCATGGACCGCATCCGCCAGGTGTTGACTGAGGTCAAGATGAGCCCGGTGGATGAGTTCCTGCCGAAGTTCCCGCACATGCTGAGCGGCGGACAGCAGCAGCGCATCGTCATCGCGCGCGCCATGATGATGGAGCCCAAGCTGATGGTGGCCGACGAGCCGGTCTCTATGCTGGATGCCTCGGTGCGCGTGGAGATCCTGAGCCTGCTGCGCGGCCTGCAGGAGCAGCATCACCTGGCAGTGATCTACATCACCCACGACCTGTCCACCGTGCGCTACTTCTCCGAGCGGATCATGGTGATGTACGCGGGCCAGATCGTGGAGAAGGGCAAGGTGGACGACCTGCTGGGCAACCCGAAGCATCCGTACACCCAGGCCCTCATCGACGCCACGTCCGATCCGGATGCGCGCAACGCGGAAGTGTTCCGCGACGTGCCGCCGGGCGAGCCGCCGAGCCTGGTCCGGCCGCCCACCGGGTGCCGCTTCCACCCGCGCTGCCCGCACTTCATGCCCGACGTGTGCGACAAGGAAGTTCCGCCCGACTTCGAGACCGAGCCGCAGCACTTCGCGGCCTGCTGGCTTTACAGATGAAGCAGTTCGACGGCCGCGTCATCATCCTGGTGGCATTCATCCTGGTGCTGCTGGGCGCGGTGCTGCCGTTCCTGATGGTCATGCGTGTCCTGGAGGCCAGCTTCCTGCTGGCCTTCATCTCTTACGCGACCTCCACCGGCGGGTTGATCCTCGGCGTCATCGGGGCGGCAATGTATGTTCGCGAGCGCCGCAGGTGATTGTATGGCCGGCAGCAATTTCATCCCCCCTTCAGCACCTGGCGCCGTAGTGCCCCGGCGACGCATCCTGGGCCTCGCGCTCTTCGTGATCGGCTTCGTGGCCGCCGTTGCCCTGACTGCGCTGTCCGTCTGGGGCGACCTGGAGGCCTCGCTGTTCGACACGTCCGGCAGCGCAGAGACTTCGCTCCGATCGCTCAGCTGCCCGGTCTTCATCGTCCGCAATGAGACGGGCCACATCGCAGCCAGCTTCAGCAACACCGGCGAGCGAGCCATCGAGCGCGCGATCCGCGTGCACATCAGCGATGGCCGCGTGAGCCTCATGCGCGAGGAGCGCGTTCAGGAGCCACTCGAGCCCGGCGCGACGGCGCGGCTGCGCTGGCCGGTGACCGTCGATGACGCCGCCTACGGCTACCTGATCCTGGCGCGGGTCAGCACGTTGCGCCAGTTTCCGATGCTGGCTGAGACGGGTTCTTGCGGCGTGCTGGTGCTGCCGCTGACCTGGGGCAGCGGCCTTGTGGTGCTGGTCGCCTGGCTGGTGCTCAGCCTGGCCGGCATGATCGGCGGCGGATGGCTGTATCTTTCCGATCGGCTGCAGCGCGTCAGGCGTCCGCGCTCCACGGTCACCATTTTTGCGTTGGGCATCGTGGCGGTTGCCGGCCTGGTGGTCGGGCTGCTGGGGGCGTGGACGGCCGGCGTGCTGGTGCTGGCGCTGACCTTCATCCTCCTGATTGCCCTGTTTGCCCAGACCATGCTGGCCGACTGACATGGCCGCCCCGGCAAGGAGAATCAGGTCCGTGAAAAAGCTATCTGTGGTGCTGGCCGTTCTCGCTTTCGTCAGCGTCTCCCTGACCGCCTGTCCCGCTCCCGAGCCCCAGATCATCGAGAAGGTGGTGACCCAGGTCGTCACGCGTGAGGTGCCGGTCGTCGAGACGCGGGTGGTCGAGAAGGTGGTGACCCGGGAGGTGGAGAAGATCGTGGAGGTGGCGCCGGAGCCGTATACGACGCCGCATCCCATCCTGGGCGATGTCCGGGTCCGCCAGGCGATCGCCTACTGCACGGACCGCGATGCGATGATCGCCTCGGTGTTTCCCTGGCTGACCGCGGAGCAGCGGGCCGCGCTGCGCCTGGATTCGTTCCTCCCCAGGGATCACTGGGCCTATGGCGGGCCGTATGAGACCTACGAGTACGACGCGGCGAAGGGCAAGGCACTGCTGGAAGAGGCCGGTTGGGTCGCATCGATGGAGGGCGGGATCCGCCAGAATGGAGCGGGCGACGCGCTGGCCATCAAGCTGATGACGACCGACACCCGCTTCCGCCAGACCTGGGCCGGCGTCATGGAGCAGAACCTGGCCGAGTGCGGCATCCAGCTGGTCCGGTTCCACGTCTCTCCGGCCTGGTGGTATGGCGAGGCCACCGGCCTGGCTCGCCGGGACTTCGAGCTCGGCGCGTTCACCTGGCTGGGCCAATCCGACCCGGCCGGCCGCACGCTGTATGCGTGTGACCAGATCCCGCTGCCGCGCAACGGCTGGACGGGGCAGAACTCGATGGGGTGGTGCAACGAGACGGCCAGCGAGGCCATCGTGGCGGCCAACAGCACCCTGGTCCGCGCGGAGCGGATCGCGGCCTACGATGTCGTCCAGGAGCAGTTCGCAGCGGACATGGCGTCGCTGCCCCTGTTCCAGCATCCTGAGGGGCAGGCGTGGGCCAATGCGGTCTCCGGCATCAAGCTGGACCCGACCGAGTATGGCACGGCGGGCGCGGCCGAGTGGGCGCGTTCGGACGGCGGCGACACGGTTGTCGTGGCCTTCGTGCAGGAGCCGGCGTCGCTCTTCCCCCCGGCCGACAAATCCCATGCTGCGGCCCAGGCCGGCCAGCTGGCGAAGGGCGTCTACTACACCCGTTACGGCTACGATCTGCAGCCTGTGATGCAGACGGAACTGAGCACGCTGGAGTCAGGCCTCGCGGCGAACGAGAACGTCGAGGTGCGGGCCGGAGATGCGGTCTATGACATTGCCGGGCAGGTCGTTCCCCTCGCCGCGGACGTAATCGTCTTCGACGCGGACGGCCAGGCGGTGCGCTACGACGGTGCAGGCACGTTGAAGATGAAGCAGCTGTCCGTGACCTACCGGGTGAAGCCCTTCACCTGGAGCGACGGCCAGCCCGGAAGCCAGGAGGATCTGAAGCTCGGCGCGGGCATCGAGTGTGACGAGCGCACCGGCATCAAGCGTTCGAACTACTGCGCAGCCGTCCAGGAGATCACCTGGGACGAGGGCCTCGCGTACACGGTCACCACCGTGCCGGGCTACCAGGACCCGGGCTACGCGGCGCTGCCGTTCGGCTTCTATCCCGCGCACCAGGTGACTTCGGACGGACGCGTGCTGGCCGACGTGCCCCCGGCGGAGTGGCAGGCACTGCCTGAGGTGGCGGAGCAACCGCTCAGCTTCGGCCCCTTCGTGCTCGCGGAGTGGACGCGCGGCGAGAGCCTGACCTTCGTGGCCAACCCTCATGCGGATCCCCAGCCGAAGGTTCAGACGATCGTGATCCGGATCGTCGCGAGCACCGAGCAGGCGTTGGAGCAGTTGCTGGCCGGCCAGCTCGATGTCATCGAGAAGGGCGTGCTCGGCGTGGGGCTGCCGGCCGAGGCGGCCGCAAAGGCCGCGGCGGAGGGCAAGATCCGGGCCGATTTCATCGCCAATCCCAACTGGGAGCACGTGGATTTCAACCTGTACGCGAAGTAGCGTCATCCGGGACGATTCATTCTCACCGCCGGGTGCGAAGAATGAACGGCGCCATTGGGCTTTTCTTGCGGAATGTTTGACACGCCCCTCTCATTGTGCTAAAATTCCTTTCGCTCCAGAGACTGACCCCTGGCTCGCCCGGAGGAGATGGATGGCTAGATTATTAGAGGTGAAGGGGCTCGAAACGCGCTTCTTCACCCAAGACGGCGTCGTGCACGCCGTGAATGGCATCACGTATCACCTTGATGAGAGTGAGACCTTGGCGATCGTCGGTGAGAGCGGTTGCGGCAAGAGCGTCGGCGTGATGTCCTTGTTGCGGCTGATTCCTATGCCGCCGGGCAAGATCACCGCCGGACAGGTGTGGTTCGGCACGGGCGACGACCGCAAGGACCTGTTGAAGATCTCGAACGAGGAGCTGCGCCAGGTGCGCGGCAACCGCATCGCCATGATCTTCCAGGACCCGATGACCTCCCTCAACCCGGTCCTCACCATCGGCTTCCAGATCTCCGAAGCGCTCATCTTGCACCTGGGCATGGACAAGGAGAAGGCGCGGCAGCGCTCGGTGGAGCTGCTCGAGCTGGTCGGCATCCCGAACGCAGCCGACCGGTTGGACGATTATCCCCACCAGTTCTCCGGTGGCATGCGCCAGCGCGTGATGATCGCCATGGGGCTGAGCTGCAATCCGCAACTGCTGATCGCGGACGAGCCGACGACCGCACTCGACGTCACGATCCAGGCGCAGATCGCGGACCTGGTCAAGCGCCTGCGCGACGAGATCGGGATGGCCATCATCTGGATCACGCACGACCTGGGCGTCGTGGCCGGGCTGGCCGACCGCGTGATGGTGATGTACGCCGGCTTCATCGTCGAAGAGGCGCTCGTCAAGGAGTTGTACGCCAATCCTCGGCATCCCTACACGCTCGGCCTCCTGGGATCGCTGCCCCGCCTGGACGCGACGCGCGCGCATCGCCTCACCTCCATCGAGGGCCTGCCGCCCGATCTGATCGAGTTGCCGAAGGGGTGCCCCTTCTACGCCCGTTGTCAGTATCGCATCGACATCTGCGCCGAGAATAACCCGCGCCTCGAGCCGGTTGCCCCGGGCCACAAGGTGGCCTGTCACGTCGATGTGGCCAAGGTCGGAGCGGCGAGGGCCGAAGCGGCAAAGGCCGGAGCGGAGCGTGCAGCATGACGACAGACACTCGATCCAACGGGACCAAGCCGCTGGTTAAGGTGCGTGATCTGAGGATGTGGTTCCCCATCCGGCGCGGCGTCCTGCAGCGCCATGTCGGCGATGTCAAGGCGGTGGATGGGCTTAACTTCGACATCTACCCGGGCGAGACGTTGGGCCTGGTCGGCGAATCGGGCTGCGGCAAGTCGACCACCGGCCGCGCCATCCTGCAGCTCTACAAGCCCACGGGCGGCTCCGTCCAGTTCGGCGAGCATGACCTGGTGGCGATGAAGGGCGAGGAACTGCGCAAGATGCGGCGGCAGATGCAGATGATCTTCCAGGATCCGTATGCGTCGCTCAATCCCCGCATGACCGTGGGCAGCATCATTTCCGAGCCGATGGAAGTGCACGGCATCGGCAATCGCACGCAGCGCCTGGAGCGCGTGCGCGAGTTGCTGGCCGTGGTCGGGCTCAATCCCTACTTCATCAACCGCTACCCGCACGAGTTCTCGGGCGGCCAGCGGCAGCGCATCGGCGTGGCCCGCGCGCTGGCGGTGAACCCCGAGTTCATCGTCTGCGACGAGCCCATCTCTGCGCTGGACGTGTCGATCCAGGCCCAGGTCATCAACCTGCTGGAGGATCTTCAGTCCCAGTTCAACCTGACCTACCTGTTCATCGCCCACGACCTTTCCGTGGTGCGGCACATCTCTGACCGCATCGCGGTAATGTACCTGGGCAAGATCATGGAGCTGGCGGATCGCGACGAACTGTATCGCAATCCGATGCATCCTTACACGCAGGCGCTGCTCTCCGCCGTGCCCATTCCGGACCCGGTGGTCGAGGAGAAGCGCAAGCGCATCATCCTGGAGGGCGACGTGCCCTCGCCGGCCAATCCGCCCAAGGGCTGCAACTTCTGCACGCGCTGCCCGAAGGTGATGGACGTGTGCAAGGAACAGGAACCTGCTTTCAAGGATTACGGAGACGGTCACTTCGCCGCCTGCTGGCTCTACCCCCAATAGGAGGGGTATGACATGGGGTGGTGACCGCCCCGCATAATATCCGGTTGTGTCTGCGCCAGGCAGCCCGGCGCAGTCATGATGTTGTTGAGCGTAAACAACACTATCGTAGGAGGAGATATGTCTCTCAAGAAGTGGTCCGTTGTGCTCGGCGTCCTGGTTATCGCCAGCATGATCCTCACGGCTTGCCCGGCCCCTGCGCCGCAGGTCGTCGAGAAGGTCGTGACCCAGGTAGTCGAGAAGGAAGTCAAGGTCGTCGAGACCCAGGTGGTCGAGACGGTCAAAGAGGTCGAGAAGATCGTTGAGGTCGTCGCGACCGCCGTGCCGGAAGTAGAAGCCAAGACCCTGCACCTGAACATGGGCCCTGGCGACATCCCGACCATCGATCCCGCGTTGGCGACCGACACGTCCTCGGTCCAGATCATCTGGCTGACCTTCGGCGGCGTGACCTTCCAGCATGAAGAAACCAACGAGGTCCAGCCGGGCATCGCCACCGAGTGGTCGGCATCGGATGATGGCCTGACCTACACCTTCAAGCTGCGCGACGACGTGCCGTGGGTGAAGTGGGACGGCACGCAGGTCTCCAAGGTCCAGGACTGCGAAGGCAACGACCGCATGGTCAATGCCAGCGACTTCGAGTACGGCATCCTGCGCACCCTGAAGCCCGAGACCGCGTCTGACTACGCGTACGTTCTGACGTTCGCCCTGGCCGGTGCTGGCGACTACAACACCGGTGTGGTCACCGACACCACGACCGTGGGCGTCAAGGCGGTGGATCCCACCACCCTCGAGCTCACGTTCAACGAGCCCGCGGCCTACAACCTGGCCATCGCGGGCATGTGGATCGCCAATGCCCAGCCCAGCTGGCTGATCGACGGCGACGACTGCACCGAGGCCCGCGGCGACAAGTGGACCGAGACCGGCTTCTTCCAGGGGTACGGCCCGTACACGCTCAAGGAATGGGTGCATGACTCCACGATTACCCTGGTGAAGAACCCGTTCTGGCCGGGCAGCGATGCGATCCCGCAGGCCAAGATCGAGGAGATCACCTGGTACATGCTCGACGAGGTCCCGGCCTTCTCCATGTACGAGGCGGGCGAGCTGGATGCGGCTGCTGTGCCGATGGCCGACATCGACCGCGTGAAGGCCGATCCGACGCTCTCTCAGGAGCTGGTGATCGCCCCGAACTTCTGCACCTACTACTACGGGTTCAACAACAAGGCGCCGTTCGTGGACGACGCCCGCGTCCGCCGCGCGCTCTCGCAGTCGATCGACCGCCAGAGCCTGATCGACAACGTGCTCAAGGGCGGCCAGCAGCCGGCCCAGTGGTTCTCCCGGCCCGGCCTGGGCGCCGCGCCGACCATGGAATCGCATCCTGACCTGGGCATCAAGTATGACGTCGAAGCCGCGAAGGCCGACCTGCAGTCCTACCTGGACGAGAAGGGCCTGACCATCGACCAGCTCGACATCACCCTGATGTTCAACACCTCTTCCGGCCATCAGCAGATCGCCGAGGCGATCCAGCAGATGTGGAAGGACAACCTGGGCGTCGACATCAAGCTGGCCAACCAGGAATGGGCCGTCTACCTGGATACGATCAAGGACCCGGTTGCCACGCCTCAGATCTATCGCCTGGGCTGGTGCTCGGACTACCCGGATGCGAACAACTTCATCCGTGAGGTGTTCGCCAAGGGCGGCTCCGCGAACCCGGCCGAGGGCGGCGGCGTCAACTACGACAGCGCGGCCTTCGAAGAGATGGTCGTTGCGGCAGCCCGCGAGACGGATCCGGCCAAGCGCCTCGAGATGTACGCCGAGGTTGAGGAGCTCTTCGTGGACACCGACGCCGTGATCGCGCCGATCTACTGGTACACCCGCGTGACGGTCACCAAGCCGAACGTGGAGCGCACCTTCGGCTCGGGCGGCCAGGAATCCATCAACAAGTGGGACATCAAGTAGCCAGCGCTACGTGATGGTTCACGCCTGATGCATCAAGGCGGAGAAGACGCCCCGCGTCTTCTCCGCCGTCGCACAAAGCCCTGGGCGCCTGAGCATGCTTCGTGCGGGCGCCCATACTTTCGCTGAGGAAACGGTCGTCCCGACCGTCTGACCTGTCTGGGAGGTGGCAACAATGACCCAGTATATCATCCGCCGCATGTTCTGGAATGCGCTCGTGATCGTGGTGATTTCCATGATCACGTTTCTCCTGATGCACGCTGTTCCCGGCGGCCCGTTCGACAAAGAGAAGGCGCTGCCCCAGGAGATCATCGATAACCTGAACAAGCGCTATCACCTGGACGAGCCCCTCTACCAGCAGTATGCACGTTACGTGGGTGAGATTTTGGTGCCGAGCATCTCGACCGTCAAGCCGGGCACGTCGTTATTGGACGATGCGCTGATCAATATCCCGGTCGGCGAGGGCAAATGGCTCAAGTGGATGAACTTCGGCCCTTCCTATAAGTCCCGCAGTCGCACCGTCAACGATATTTTTCGCGATCAGCTGCCCATCTCAGCGCAGCTGGGCCTGATGGCCCTGACGGTGGCGCTGCTCATCGGCATGCCCCTGGGCATCCTGGCCGCGCTGAAGCAGAACACGGTGTACGACTACCTGGCCATGAGCGTGGCGATCTTCGGCGTCTCCGTGCCGGTCATCGTGCTGGGTCCCATCCTGGTGTGGATCTTCGGGGTGGCCCTCCAGTGGCTGCCGCCCACCGGCTGGGGCGCGAAGCCGCCGTATATCCTGGGTTTCCTGCCGCGGCCGCCGTACACGACGTTCTTCCAGCATGCCATCATGCCCGCAGTGGCCCTGGGGCTGGCCAGCTCGGCCATCATCGCCCGCCTGACCCGCGCCAGCCTGCTGCAGGTCACGCGCGAGGATTACATCCGCACGGCCCGCGCCAAGGGGCTCAAGGAGAGCCGGGTCATCGTGCGGCACGCGCTCCGGAATTCGCTCATCCCGGTGGTTACGATCCTGGGGCCCATGTTTGCGGCCCTGCTGACGGGCACCTTCGTGACCGAGATGATCTTCGGCATCCCAGGCATGGGCAAGTATTTCGTGACCAGCATCACCAACCGCGACTACCCGGTCATCATGGGCACCATCCTGCTCTACGCGCTCTTCCTGGTGCTCGCGAACCTGGTGGTCGATATCATGTACGCATTTCTTGACCCACGTATCAGGTATACGTGATGGTGGAGGAGAACATGGCTGCAGAAAGCCAGGCCAAGACAACGCCGATCATCGATGAGGACCCTGCTGCACGCAGGAGCAGGAGCCTGTGGCGCGACGCGGCGCGACGTCTGTTCCGCAACAAGGCCGCCATCATGGGCCTGACCATCATCGCCCTGCTCGTGCTGGCCGCGGTGCTCGC
>CAZMIS010000113.1:0-10794 GCA_964566325.1 uncultured Anaerolineales bacterium | reverse complement strand
GGACCCGCAGACCGTGAAGGTCACCTTCAAGGCAGCAACACCCAATCCGTACATGGCCTTCATCGGCGGCTACGGCTTCATGCTGCAGAAGAAGCAATTCGAGGCCTACAACGGTAAGAACGCGCAGGAAGCGCCGGGCAACATGGACCCCATCGGCACCGGACCGTATAAGCTGGTCAGCTTCAAGGCCGGCGATGTGGCCATCTACGAGCGCAATCCTCACTACCGTGACGCAGACAAGGTATACTTCGACGAAGTGATCATGAAGGGCGGCGGCGATGCCGTTTCTGCAGCCCGCGCCGTGCTGCAGACCGGAGACTTCGACTATGCCGGCTCCCTGACGATCGAGAAGGACGTCCTGGAAAAGCTGATGGCCGACAGCTCCAAGGGCAAGATCATCACCGCGCCCAGCGGCTTCACCGTGCGCGTGCTGCTCAACCACGCCAACCCGGATCCAGCCTTGGGCGAGGACCGCTCCGAGCCGGGCACGCAACACCCGTTCCTGTCCGATGTGCGGGTGCGTAAGGCGCTGGCCATGGCAACCGACCGCGACGCCATCGCCAACCAGCTGTACGGCCCGTCGGGTGCACCGACCTGCAGCGTGCTCTCCTACCCTGAACCGCTCAAGTCCACCAAACACGCCTGGGGCACCTGCCCGATCGATATCGAGGGAGCCAAAAAACTACTGGACGAGGCCGGCTGGGTGGACTCCAACGGCAACGGCACGCGCGATAAGGACGGCGTCGAGATGAAGATGCTCTTCCAGACCGCGGCCAACGCGCTCAATCAGAAGATCCAGGAAGTCATCAAGGCGGGCTGGGAGGAACTGGGGATCAGCGTCGAGCTGAAGGCGATCGATGCAGCCATCCATCACAGCAGCGATCCGGGCAATCCCGACAATGCCAGCAAGTTCTACGCCGATGCGGAGATGTACGCCAACGGCATCTCGGCCGGCACCGCAGCCGTCATCCGCTACATGCAGTTCTGGGTCAGCACGAATGCTGCATCCGAGGAGAATAAGTGGACCGGCCGTAACGTGGAGCGGTATAGCAATCCTGAGTTCGATGCCATGTACCAGGAGCTCTCCACCATGACCGACGAGGCCGCGCGCAACGCGCTGGCCATCAAGATGGCCGACCTGCTGGTCGACGAACAGGTCAACATCCCGCTCATCCTGCGCCAGAACGTATCTGCGCAAGCCAACGATCTGCAGGGCGTGGAGATGAGTGCGGCCAGCACGCAGACCTGGAACATCGCCGAGTGGCGCAAGTAGTGATGGAGCATGGCGCCTGAGTGGCTCCATGCAGTTCGTATGCCGCCCCCGGGTCGACGAAGGTTCAATCGACCCGGGGGCAGCCTCGCTATATCGGCCGCGCTGGATGAGACGGCCGGTCACTGACCGTCGTAAGGGTCGCCATGACGAAATACCTGATACGCCGCCTGTTCTCAGCCATACCGACGCTGTTCATCATCAGCTTCGTGGTGTTTGCCATCCTGGCCCTGTCGCCGGGAGATCCGTTGGCCGAGTTCGCCCTGAACCCGAACGTGCCGCCCGAAGTGCGGGATCTCATGCGCCAGAGCCTGGGACTGGATCAGCCCTGGTACACGCGCTACATCAAGTGGCTCGGTAGCATGCTGAAGGGGGACTGGGGTTACTCGTTCGCCAGCCGGTCGCCCGTCATCGACCTGATCTGGCAGCGCCTGCCGAACACGCTCTGGGTGGTGGGATTGGCCTACATCATCTCCATCATGATGGCCATCCCGCTGGGCGTGCTGTCCGCGGTGAAGCAGTACTCGTTCTTCGACCAGGCGGTGACCACGTTCGCCTTTCTGGGCTACGCAATCCCGACATTCTTCTCCGGCCTGATGGCGATCCTGTTGTTCAGCATCAAGCTGGGGTGGCTGCCGTTCATCTACGATTCGACCATCGTCGTCAATGACTGGCCGAGCCTCTGGGCGCAGATCCGGCAGATCATCATGCCGGTCGGGGTGGTGGCGCTGACCGAAATGGCCAACCTGACGCGCTTCACGCGCTCGTCGGTGCTCGACAACCTGCCGATGGACTACGTGCGGACCGCCCGGGCCAAGGGGCTGCGCGAACGGACGGTCATCCTCCGCCACGTGCTGCGCAACAGCCTGATCCCGGTCATCACCCTGCTGGCCCTCGGGGTGCCCGGCATCTTCACCGGCGCTATCATCACGGAGCAGATCTTCCGCGTGCAGGGCATCGGTGAGCTGCTGATCCGCTCCATCACCAGTAGCGACACGCCCGTCATCATGGCGATCACCTTCGTTTACGCGGCACTGGTCGTCCTGTTCAACCTGATCGCTGACATCCTGTACGGTTTCGCCGATCCCAGGATTCGGTACTAGAGGGCGCCATGAAGACGACGAATCAGCAACCAGAACCCGGCAACAATACGCTCAACACCAGCGCACTGCAGGACGCCATCAGCTTGCGGCCCCCGCGCACCTTGTGGGGCGACGTATGGCGCCAGTTCCGCAAGCATCGTCTGGCCATGTTCGGCAGCGTTGTGATCCTGGCCGCGCTGCTCTTCACGCTGGCAGGCCCCTTCGTCTACCAGGTGAGCCCGCGCAAGATCAACTTCGGCATCAGCATGGCGCCGCCGTCGCTGGAGGTCCCCTTCGGAGCGGATGACATGGGCCATGACATGTTGGCCCGCGCCATGTGGGGCGGGCGCATTTCCATTGCGGTCGGCGTGGCCGCGATGTTGCTCTCCATCACCATCGGCACGACGATTGGGGCCATTTCGGGCTTCTTCGGCGGGATGACCGACTCCCTGCTGATGCGCTTCACCGATCTGTGCATCGCCTTGCCGCGACTGCCGCTGCTGCTAATGATCATCTTCCTGTTCCGTGATCCCGTGCGCGCGCTCGTCGGACCGGAAGCCGGCATCTTCATCCTGATTGTCTCCCTGATCGGGATTCTCGGCTGGATGACGACGGCCCGCGTCGTACGCGCCTCCTTTCTCTCGATCAAGAACAAGGAGTTCGTGGAGGCAGCGATTTCGGTCGGCGCGCGCAAGCGCCGCCTGATCATCCAACACATCCTCCCCAACGTGATGAGCCCGATCATCGTCTCGGCCACCATCGGCGTCGCCGGCGCCATCCTGACCGAATCGTCGCTCTCCTTCCTCGGCCTGGGCTTTCCGCCCGACGTGCCGACGTGGGGCCGGATGCTGTACGACGGCCGGAACTACCTGGACCTGGCGCCGCATATGGCCATCATCCCAGGCACGTTGATCTTCCTGGTGGTCCTATCGATCAATTTCATGGGCGACGGCTTGCGTGATGCGCTGGATCCGCGCCATCGCGGTCGTTGACATAACGCCAGCTGCGACAAGAGATGGCAGCCGGGAACGGTTCGCCGCGCCCGCGTCTCTCCCGCACCATCCTTACACACTCAACGAGGAGCCGACCTGATGCTTGACGTGAAGTACGATCACTACTATCGCTACCCGGAACTGACTCAGATCCTCCATGACTTTGCCGCCGCGTTTCCGCAGTTGGTGCGGGTCGAGAGCATCGGCAAGAGCTACGAGGGACGGGACATCTGGGTGGCGGCTGTCACCAATACCGCGACCGGGCCCGATTGCGACAAACCTGCCATGTGGATCGACGGCACGATCCACTCTCCCGAGATCGCACCTTCGCTCGCCTGTCTTTACATCATCGACACGTTCTGCCGCAACTATGGCGAGGATGAAGACATCACCTACGCGCTCGACACCCGCACGTTCTACATCTGCCCGCGCGTGAGCCCCGACGGCGCAGAGTACCTCCTGGCGGACCGGCCCCGGCTGGTCTACTCCAGCGCGCGCAAGTATCCCCACGACGAAGAAGTCTCGGGCGGCCTGATTCCGCAGGACATCGACGGCGATGGTCGCATGCTGGTGATGCGCATCCCGGACCCGAACGGCGCGTGGAAGGTGTGCGACGTGGAGCCGCGGTTGATGGTGCAGCGTCTGCCCACCGAACGGGGCGGCCGGTACTATCGCCTGATGCGTGAGGGCCTCTTTGACGACTACGACGGATTCCGGCTCACGATTCGGGCGCGCGAGGAACGCCTGGACCTCAATCGCAACTTCCCCGTCAACTGGCGGCCCGAAAACGAGCAGCCGGGCGCGGGTGATTTCCCTGCCTCCGAGCCCGAGGTGCGCAACATCGTCGAGTTCGTGACAAAGCATCGCAACATCACGGGCGTGATCTCGCTGCACACGTATACGGGCGCAATCATGCGGCCTTACAGCGACCGCAGCGACGACGCGTTCCCGCCCGATGACCTGCAGGTCTATAACATCATCGGCGACAAGGCGACCGAGATCACGGGCTACCCCTGGTTCTCCACCTATCACGAGACCCGCGTGCACCCGTCGCTCTACACCACCGGTACATTCGATGGCTGGCTATACGATCACCTGGGCATCTTCGGCTGGACGGTCGACCTGTGGGCGCCGCACCGCATGGCCGGCATCCCGGACAAGAACATCGGCAAATGGGAGAAAGGCCATCCGCTGGAGGACGATCTCAAGCTGCTGCGCTGGGCCGACGAGAACCTGGGCGAAGATGGCTACGTGGACTGGTATCCGTTCGAGCACCCGCAGCTGGGCCCCATCGAGCTGGGCGCGTGGAACAAGCTGAAGACGTTCACCAATCCCCCCATCCGGTTCCTGCACGACGAAATGGCCAGGTTCCCGCCCTGGGCGCTGTGGCAGGCACTGATCTCGCCCCTGCTCGAGGTTGCGGGCGTGGTGGCCGAGCCGTTGGGCGGCGACCTGTATCGCGTGCGGTTCGCAGTTCTCAACAGCGGGTGGCTGCCGACCTACGTGACGAAGAAGGCGCTGGCGCGCAAGGTCGTGCGCGGCGTGCGCTGCCAGATCACCCTGCCCGCAGACATGGAGCTCGTCGAAGGCCGCGCCATGCAGGAAATCGGCCAGCTCGAAGGCCGTGCGTACATGCCGAACGGGCTGCCGGGCTGGCCCGGCGGCGAGCCGACCGACCACATCGGCGTGGCGGAATGGATCGTCGCCGCTCCGCAGGGCGGAGAGATCGAACTGGCGGCCTGGCACGATCGGGCCGGCCGCGTCCAGTCGTCGATCCGGCTGGAGAAGAGTGAGGAATGAGATGACCGAATCCTGGAGAACCCTGATTCATCGGGCATTCAACGGCCAACTGGCCCTACGGCACGTGACCGCAATCACGCAGCACCACCGCATCCAGGCGAGCCCAGGCTACAGGGCCGCGGCGCAGTATGTCTCCGGCCAGTTGATCGGGGCAAGACTGGCCCCGGTCACACATCCCTATCCTGCCGCTCCCGACGTGCGCTTCGGCTCCGCATACAGCTTCCTGGAATGGGAGTGCGAAGCTGCGACGCTGCACCGCCTCGACGCCGGCGGAGTACCTGCGGAGCTGCTGTGCGACTTCGCGGCCGTGCCGATCAGCGTCATCCAGCGCAGCATCCCGGTGGAGGGCGACTTTTCCGTGGTGGTGCTGGGCGGCACGGGCGGCAAGAGCGCGTCCGACTACGAGGGCGTGGACGTCAAGGGCAAGCTGGTGCTGACGGGCGAGCCGCTGGCGCGCGTGGCCGAGCAGGCCATCACCCTGCGCGGCGCGGCGGGCGTGTTGTTCGACGGCATCCAGGCGGGCAACCGGGTCAACTTCGACCTGCCGGATGCGCTGCGCTACACGTCGTTCTGGTGGCCCGGGCCCAAGACCCCGGATGGCTTCGGTTTCGTGGTCAACCAACGAACGGGACAGGCCCTGCGCAGCCAACTGGCCAGCGGCGCGGACGTGCGCGTTCGCGCATCCGTCAGGAGCCGGTTCTACCGCGGCAGCCTGGACGTGGTTGAAGCGTTCATCCCGGGCACGGAAGGCGAGCAGGAGATCCTCCTCGTGGCGCATCTGTGCCACCCGCTGCCCAGCGCGCACGACAACGCCTCGGGCGCGGCAACTCTGCTGACGGTCATGACGACGCTCGCATCCCTGATCGAATCCGGCCAGCTGCCCCGGCCGCGCCGCGGCATCCGGGCGATCTGGGTGCCCGAATTCAGCGGAACCTACGCCTGGCTCGCGGCGCACGAGCAGGAGGTCAGGAGCGGCCGCTGGATCGCGGGCCTCAACCTGGACATGGTGGGCGCTGACCAGGCGTTGACCGGCACGACCTGGCGCCTGGTGGCCCTGCCGCAGGCCGGCGCAGGGTTCGCCGACCACCTGATCAACTGGCTTCGCCGGCCCCTGACCGCGGGCCTGCGCTGGGAGGATGTACCCTTCGAAGCGGGCTCCGACCACATGATCTTCTCAGATCCGCACGTGTCGGTGCCCATGCCGATGGTCATCCAGCTGCCGGACAAGTTCTATCACACCTCTGCGGACACGATCGACAAGGTTTCCGAACTCAGCCTGTCACGCAGCGGCATCCTGGCCGCGGATTACACCTACTGGCTGGCCTCCGCGGGCGCCGCAGAGACGCTCTGGCTGGGCCAGTTGATGGCCGCGCGGCTGACGGCCGAGGCGAACCGCCGCGCCCTTGATGCGGTGCAGCAGGATGCGGCGTGCACGGACGCCGGCAAGCGCCAGGCGGCCTGGCAGTTGTATCAGCGGTGCAGCCGGTTCTATCTAGAGGGGGCAGAACGCGCCTTCGACGGCCTCCTGCGGCTCGATGCGGCGGCCGGTGGTGAGATTCCGGCCTGGCGCAGCCAGGTTGCAGACCGGGTCGCGGCCGCGGACGCATGGGTCGCCGCCACATTCGGAGCGGATGCGACCGCGCCGGACTCGGGCGAAGTGCCGGCTTGGCGCGCAGAAGCGGAAAGCCTGATCCCTGACATGTGCCACTTCGGCCCGGCAGAGATCGGCAACCACGTCCAGGTGGCAGGCCAGGCCGTTCGTGATGCGTACTGGCGGCTGTACGACATGCCCGGGCCCTCCATGCACATGACCTCGGTCATGATCCAGTTCTGGGCAGATGGACGCCGCACCATCGCGGACATCGCGGACTACATTGCCATCGAAACCGGCACGGCCGCGAGTGACCGCGTGCTGCAGATTTGCCGGCTGATGGCCGACCTGGGCGTGCTTGAACTGCGCCGGGCGGATTGACCGAATCCGGCGCCGGCGCCCATATCGGACTCAATTGAGTAGCATGACAATCAATCAGGAGGATTAAGATGGAATTGGGACTGCAAGGCAAGGTCGCGCTGGTTACCGGCGCATCCCAAGGCATCGGCCGGGCGACGGCGCTTCGGCTGGCCGGCGAGGGCGTGAAGGTCGCGCTGATGGCCCGCGGGCTGCAGGGTCTGGAAGAGGTCGCAGCCGAAATCCGCGCGGCCGGCGGCGAAGCGCTGCCGATTGCGGGAGACGTCGTCAACGCGGCAGATCGCGCCCGCGCGGTCGATGAAACCGTCAGGCACTTCGGGCGGCTGGATATCCTGATGAACGCCGCAGGCATCATGGAGAACGGCAGCATCGAGACCACCAGCACCGAGCTGTGGAATCGGACGATGGAACTCAACGTCAACGCGGTCTTCGAGCTGACCAGGCTGGCGACGCCGCACCTGATCGAGAGCAAGGGCAACATCATCAACATGTCGAGCGTATGCGGCGTGCGCAGCTTCGCCGGCATCCTGGCATATGCGACCAGCAAGGCCGCGGTGGACCAGATGAGCAAGTGCCTCGCGCTCGAGCTGGCGCCCAAGGGCGTGCGCGTCAACGCGCTCAGCCCCGGCGTCGTGGAATCCAACCTCCACATCGCAGGCGGCATGTCGAAGGAGCACTACGCGGCCTTCCTGGAGCGAACCAAGACCACCCATCCGCTGGCAAGGCCCGGCAAACCGGAAGAGATCGCGGATGCGATCTGTTTCCTGGTATCGGACCGGTCCGCGTGGACGACCGGGGTCAGTTTTGGGGTGGACGGCGGCCGCGCGCTGACGACGGCACGCGCCTGATCCGGTCGATCGATCGGCATGGACGCCGGACGCGGGAACACCCCGGCCGGTCGGCGTGTGCAATGGATGGCGGCGCACCGTTAAGGCCCGCATCCGCTTTGCGATACCAGCCGGGGGCACGTGCCCCGGCTGGAGAAACGTGGACACCTGGCCGGTGTCCAGTGTAAGAGGATGATGGCATGGTCCCGGGAACCAACGCTGCCGACCTCCCGCAGTTCGACGACCTGCAACGGGGCATCGACGAACCATGGGTGCGCCAGACGCTGCAGGAGCTGATCCGCATCCGGAGCGAAAACCCGCTCGATGAGCCGCCCGGACCCGGACGCGGGGAGCAGGAGATCGCCGATTACCTGTGCGACCTGGTGTCGGGGCTGGGGGTTCGCGTCGAGCAGCGGGAGGCGGCGCCGGGGCGGCCCAACGTCTACGCATACCTGCCCGGCCGCCGCGGCGACTTCACCCTGGCCCTCGCCGGCCACACCGACACCGTCGATGCCGGCGACTTCCCCGGCGCGTTCGACGCACGCTGGGAGGACGGCAAGGTCCACGGGCGGGGCGCATGCGACATGAAGGCGGGGTTGGCGGCGAACCTGGCCGTGCTCAAGACCCTGAAGGATGCCAGCGCCGCTCTCTCCGGCAACCTTCTGCTGTGTTTCATCGCTGACGAAGAGCACGGGATGGTCGGCGCGAGGGCGATCGGCCGCGACGGTCCCCGCGCGGACCAGTGCATCATGTCCGAGCCGACCGAGCTGCAGGTGTGTCTCTCCTCCAAGGGACGCATCGGCGCCACCATCGTCACTCGCGGCCGGTCAGCGCACGCGCGGACCCCTGAAAAGGGGATCAACGCGATCAGCCACATGGGGCGGGTCATCGGGTGCATCGACGATTACCATGCGGCCCTGCAGGCGCGGGACCCGCATCCGCTCCTGGGCCATGCGAGCGTCGTCCCCGGCGTGATTCGCGGGGGAGAGCAGGCCAACCGCGTGCCCGACTACTGCGAGCTGGAGGTCGACCGCCGCACCGTGCCCGGCGAGACGCCCGAGACCGCGCTTGCTGAGCTTCGCAAATGGGTGGGCGACGCCGCCACCTGCTGCGCGGATTTCGCCTACCAGGTCGTGCCGTCCGGGCTGGTGTTGCCCCCGAGCGACATCGCGGCCGGAGAGCCGGTCGTCGCGGCACTGCGGTCCGCTCACCAGGCGCTCTTCGGGGCCGATCCGGGCGTGCAGTCGTTTTCGGCTGGCTCCGATGCGGGCTACCTGGGCTTCCCGACCGTGATCTGCGGCCCCGGGTCGATCTCCCATGCCCACCGGCCGATCGAGCACGTCGAGATATCACAAGTGGTCACGGCCGCCCGGCTCTTCCTGCACGCCGCACTGCAACTGCTGCGCTAACGCCCGGTTTCTGCAAATTGACAAAACAGGCCCCATCTTAGATAATTTTGTCAGAAGCGTTTCTTCACCCGCGTTGAGCCGCCGTTGTCGCCTTGGGGGTGGATCATGTCGCGCTACGCATTGCCAGCTTCTGTCGTCCTCGTCCTCTGCTGCTCCCTGCTCCTGGTCCCGGCCACCTCGTACGGGACCACCGCCAACCACCTGCTGATCGCGGAAGTGCTGTATGACCCGTCCGCCGACGACCCAGGCGCGGAGTGGGTCGAGATCCTGAACCCGACCGCCGCGGCCGTCGACCTGGCCGGCTGGGTGCTGCAGGACAACTCGAGCGCGGACACCCTGCCTGCCTTCTCCCTGGCCCCGGGCCAACGCGTGGTGGTCGCGGAGGTCCAGGAAGAGTTCCTGGCCGCGAACCCCGGCTTCAGCGGCGCGCTGATCGCCCTCGGGGGCCCGATCGGCAACGGGCTGAGCAACACTGGCGACCGGCTGGCGTTGAAAGACACAGGCGGTGCGACGATCGACGCGCTGAGCTACGGCTCGGACTCGACCGTGTTCAGCCCGCCGTGTCCGGATGTGCCGGAGGACCGTTCGCTGGCGCGCACGGGCGCGGCGGACACCGACGCCGCGGCGGACTGGACCGAAGCAGCGCCCACGCCCGGACAGCCGCCCGCGGCCGTCACCCCCACGCCGACAGCTGCGGACCAGCCCACTGCGACCCCGACACCGCTGGCGTCAACCTCCACACCCACCGCCGCACCGCAGTCTCCCACACCCTCCCCAACGCCATCACCCGCCACCTGGCCGCGCATCCTGCTGTGCGAAGTGTATTACGACTCGCCGCAGGCCGGGACTGACTCGGGTCACGAATTCGTCGAGCTGTTCAATCCCGGTCCCGGCGCGGTCGCGCTGGAGGGCTGGCGCCTGGCCGACAACACCGCCGAGGATGTGCTGCCGCCGGTGACGCTCTCCCCAGGCCAGTACCTCGTCGTAGCTGCCACCCGCGACGGCTTTGCGGCCAACTTCGGGACGTTCACGGGCAACATCGTCTACCTGGAGGGCACGATCGGAAACGGGCTGAGCAACAGCGGCGACTCCGTGAGGCTGCTCGCGCCGAGCGGCGCAGCGATCGATGCCATGAGTTACGGCGGCGACGCATCGGTCTTCGATCCGCCCTGCCCCAGCGTGGAGGCGGGCCAGTCGCTGGCGCGGCTGCCCTCGGACCGCGACCGCGACACGGGCGCAGACTGGGTGGCGCAGGGTGTGCCCAATCCGGGACAGCCGGCGGTGGCGCCCACGCCGACGCCGACCCCATCCCGCACTCCGACTGCAACGCCGTCGCCCACGTTCACCGCCACCCCGTCCGGCGCCCCGCCAGGGACCCCCTCAGGGACCCCCTCAGGGACCCCCTCAGGGACCCCCACCCCCACGCCTATCGTGACCCCCGGACC
>CAZMIS010000112.1:0-10822 GCA_964566325.1 uncultured Anaerolineales bacterium | reverse complement strand
CAATCCGGAGGCCTTGACCTCAGCAATGATCTCGCTCGGGGACATGCTCAACGCCTTGCGCAGGGCCGTGTAGCCGCCGTACTCGAGGTAGCTCGTTATCTTTTCGGAGTTGGGATGGTTTACGCGGGTGAGCAGAACAGGAGTCCAGGCCGACATTTCAGACCTCCCCGAGGAGACGCTCCAGGATCGCGTCGATTCCGGCCGGCGTGAGATTCTCGTACAACTGGTCATTCACGCGCATGGCTGGCGCGGTGCCGCAGGATGCCAGGCACTGCACCATCTCAAGGCTGAAGCGTCCGTCGGCCGAAGATTCTCCCGGTTTCAGATTGAGCTTGGCGCCCACATACTCAGCAATCCGGTCCGCGCCGTCACACAGGTAACACGACAGGCCGTCGCACACCTGAATCACGAAGCGGCCCGTTGGCCGGGTGCGGAAGAGGGTGTAGAAGCTGGCAATGCTGAAGACCTCGCCTGGCTGCATTCCCATGCGAAGGGCAACTCGTTCGACGATTTCAGGGGTCAGTTTGCCGTGCTGCTCCTGCGCAATGTAGAGCGCTGACAGCACCATCGATTCTTTGGCGGGATTGGAGAGGGCCGATCCCGCAGGTTTCCGCGTTTCTCCCGGTTCTTTCATGGCAGTTCCTCACACTCGGTTGCATCGCTGGGGCGCAGGATGCCTGCAACCTCTGCCAGCAGGTCGTCGGGGCTGATGGGTTTCGATAGAAAGCGGTCAACCATGTTGCGTTCGTCGGCGGGCAGGAAACGATCTTCATCCTCGCTGAGTACAGCCGAGATGAGGATCAGTGGAACGTGGGCCAACTGCGGATCTGAGCGCACTGCGCGAATCGTGCCGATTCCGGCCAATTCATACGACATCATCGCATCCAGCAGGACGAGATCCGGCAGGTTCTCACGCATCATCGCCAGGCCCGCAGAGGCGTTGGGTGCTTCGAGGACCCGGTACCCATGCGCCTCGAGCACAATGTGGACGAACTCGCGGAAATCCGGGTCATCATCGACGATGATGACCGTCGGCTGGTGCGCGTGCTGCATTGTCGGCTTCGACACATGAGCCTCGGTAGGTTTGTTAGTCGAGCAACTCGGCGACTTTCTTCAGCAGCACCTTGGGATCCACGGGCTTCGAAAGCCAGGCATCCATGTGCGGCTGCTCTTCCATCGGGAACACGTGCGCATAGGGTGTATCTGCAATCGATGACACCATGATCACCGGCATGTACCTGGCATCCGGATCCTGAGACAGCTTCTCGCTGACATCCAGCCCGTCGAGGACCGTCGACATCATGATGTCGAGGATCATCAGATCAGGGTGGTGTGCCTTGACCTGCGCTAGCGCCTGCGTTCCGTTGGCAGCCGTCATCACGTGGTAGTCGTTTGACTCCAGAATGGTGCGCATGATCTCAACGAAATCAGGGTCATCATCGACCACGAGGATTCTGGCAGATGACATAAGTGTGTTTCTCCTTGCATCGACGCGAATGGATCTGGCTTCACCGCTGATCCGAGCAGTAGTCTATCACATTATGAGCCAGTTCACAACAGGCTTACAATGACCGGCATCATGATACACTGGCGCCGGCGAGATGCTGCTTCGCACCGGCGTCGCAGTGCAGGGCACACCAGAGGAGGTGAGTGGGCACTATGGAAGAGGAGTTGCTGCAGGTTCTCGACCGCAACCTGAGAAGCATCTGGGCGGGCGACCTGGATGCCTATCGGGCCACGACAGCCGAGGACGTGACGTTCTACGAATGGTACATCAGCACGCAGCGGATCGACGGGCTGGACTTTCACCTGCGCGAGACCGCGGCCAACTGGCGCGCGGCCGAAGATCGGCGGCGCGACGGCCAGCGCTATGAGGTCGAGCACGAGGTGCTGCAGCCCAAGGTGCAGTGGTTCGGCGACGTGGCGATCGTGACCTACACGCTGCTGATGCGGTACACCACCTCCGAGGGGGTGCGACACACCGAGCACAACGAGACGCGCGTGTTCCAGCGCCGCCCGGCGGGCTGGCAGTTGGTGCATTGCCACAAGTCGCCGATGTGGCCCGCACCGCACGCACCGGCCGGGTGAGCGCCCCTCGCCCAGATGGCGGATGTGAATCCATGACAAGACGCGTTGCCCTGATCACCGGCGCGTCCAGCGGCATCGGTGCGGAGTTCGCGCGGCAGCTGGCCGGCCGGGGATATGACCTGGTTCTGAGCGCCAGGCGCACGGAGAGGTTGGCTGAACTTGGCGCGCAACTGGAGGCGAGCCGGGGCGTGCGCTGTGAGTCCCTGACGGCCGACCTGAGCGAAGAGACCGGTATCGCTTCGGTCGAATCCCGATTGCGATCCGGAGGGATCGACCTGCTGGTCAATAACGCCGGCTTCGGGATCGGCTCGGAGTTCTCTGATGCGAATCTGGACGGACAGCAGGCAATGGTCAGCGTGCACGTGGTGGCGCCGATGCGCCTGATGCACGCAGCGCTGCCATCGATGCTGGAGCGTGGCTCAGGCGGCGTCATCAACGTGGCGTCCCTGGCAGCCTTCGTTTCGTTGCCGGGCAATGCCAGCTATTCCGCCACCAAGGCCTACCTGATGCGTCTGTCCCGATCGGTGCACTTCGAAGTGCGCGGCAGGGGCGTCACAGTGCAGGCCCTGTGCCCTGGGTTCACGGTGAGCGAGTTCCACGACAGCCAGGCACGTGCAGCGCAGGCGCCGCGCCCTCCCAGATTTCTGATGGGCCCGGCGTCCGCAGTGGTGCGAGACTCGCTGCGGGCTTTCGAGAGCGGCGCCTCGCTCTGCGTGCCGGGATGGATCAACAAGGTCGCCTACTGGACGGCAAAGCTGGGTGTGGCCGATGCGGTTATCCCGCACATCGTGCGTTGAGGGGTGGCTTATCCCACACTTATCCCTCGTTATCCCCCAGAGCCAAGAGTATCGAAGGAGTGAAACGAATGAGTCGTAAAGCAGTGAACGCACCGGGAGCCAGCGCGATTGGCCCGTACTCCCACGCGGTTTGGGCGGGCAGGATGCTGTATCTCTCCGGGCAGACGCCACTGGACCCCGCAACGGGTGAGTTGGCCGCAGGCGATATCGGCGCGCAGACCGAGCAGTGTTTCAAGAACCTGTTTGCCGTGCTGGGCGAGGCAGGGCTGGCGCCGGACGATGTGGTGAAGGTGAACGTCTATCTGACCGACATGGCCGACTTCACGGCCATGAACGTGATCTACGGCAGCCAATTCACCCAGCCGTACCCGGCGCGCACGACCGTCGCCGTCGCGGGCCTGCCGCGGGGCGCGCACATCGAGATCGAAATGGTTGCGCGAAGCAAGAAGAAGAAGGGCTAGCAGCCTGGTCCGGCCCCCGGCGCGGGTTCATCCGCAGCAGGACGGGGGAGATCAGGCGGTGCGCTCGAGCGACTCGATGAGGTCCAGGGCGACGACCAGGTCGCGGCGCCAGCCGCCGGCCTCGCGCATCTCGAGCCAGATCGCGCGACGCGCGACGCGCGCAGGTACGCCGCGCGCCGCGAGCTGAGTCTGCAGGGCGGGGCGGTCCGCCGTCTCGAGGCATGAGCACTTGATGAGCACCTGGCCCTCTTCTATGCCGACAGCCTCCACTCCTGCATCGACGGCACGCACCTTGATCCCGACAACGTAAAGCAGGTTCGCCACCTCTTCCGGCAGAGGGCCGAACCGATCGGCGAACTCCTGCGCGATGTCATCGACCGCGTCGAGGGTGGTGAGCCCGGCCAGGCGGCGATAGAGCTGCAGGCGTAACGGTCCCTCCGGGACGTAGGCCTCCGGGAGGCGCGCCGGCAGGTTGAGATCCAGCTGCACGGTGGGCGCCAGCGGGTCCTCCAGCACGTGGCGGCGACCGCCCTCAGACTGGCGCTCGGCCTCCTCGTCATCCCTGGCCGGCCGGCTGGCTGCGTCGGCGCCGGCGCGTTCGCGTGCCTCCTGAACAGCCTGTGCGAGGAGCCGCGTGTACAGATCGAATCCCACGGCCGCGATGTGGCCGTGCTGGCGCGCGCCGAGCAGTTCCCCTGCGCCCCGAATCTCCAGATCGCGCATCGCGATGCGGAAGCCAGCGCCGAGGTCGTTTGCCTCCTGGATCGCCTCGAGACGCCGCCGTGCGTCCTCCGTCAGCGTCTTGTACTTGTCCACGAGCAGGTAGGCGTAGGCGCGCACCGATGAGCGGCCCACGCGGCCGCGCAGCTGGTACAACTGGGCCAGGCCGAACGTGTCCGCCTTGTGGATGAGGATGGTATTGGCGTTGGGGATGTCCAGCCCGCTCTCGATGATGGTCGTGCAGACCAGCACATCGTAGCCCCCCTCCGCAAAGGTCAGCATGACGGCGGAGAGCTCTCTCTCGGGCATCTGGCCGTGAGCGATGGCCACGCGTGCCTCCGGCACGATCTTGTGCACGCGCGCCGCCATCTGCTCGATGCCCTGAACGCGGTTGTGGACGAAATAGACCTGGCCGTTGCGGTCCATCTCGCGCACGATGGCCTGGCGCACCAGACTCTCGTCGAAGTCACCGACGAACGTCCTGATGGGAAGCCGTTCCTCAGGCGGTGTATCGATCGTGCTCAGATCACGCACACCGGTCAGGCTCATGTGGAGCGTGCGCGGGATCGGGGTCGCGGTGAGCGTCAGCACGTCGACCTCCGACCGCATCTGCTTGATCTTCTCCTTGTGCGCCACGCCGAACCGCTGCTCCTCATCAACGATCAGCAATCCCAGGTCCTTGAATGCGACGTCGTTGCTGAGCAGCCGGTGGGTTCCGATGACCACGTCAACAGATGCGTTGGCCAGGCCGCTCAGGACCCGGTCCTGCTGGGACGACGTCTGGAAACGAGAGAGCATGGCGACCGACACCGGAAAAGCCCGTAGGCGGCGGTCGAAGTTAGTGAAGTGCTGCTGCGCCAGGACGGTAGTTGGCACCAGGATGGCGACCTGCTTGCCGTCCATGACGGCCTTGAAGGCGGCCCGCAGTGCGACTTCGGTCTTGCCGTAGCCCACGTCGCCGCAGATGAGCCGATCCATGGGACGGCTCTGCTCCATGTCGTGCTTGACGGCCTCGATCGCGACCAGCTGATCCTCTGTCTCGACGTAGGGAAAGCTGGCTTCTAGCTCGTGCTGCCAGGTCGCGTCGGGGCTGAAGGCGTGCCCCTGCACCACCTCGCGGGTTGCATAGAGCTCGAGCAATTCGTCCGCGATCTCAGCGACCGCGCGCCGCGCCCGGGCCTTGACCTGTTCCCAATCGGTCGTGCCCAGCCGGTGCAGCTGCGGCGTGATGTCCCCTGCGCCGATATAGCGGGCCAGGCGGTCGGCCTGGTGCACGGGCACGTAGAGCTGGTCGCCCTGCGCGTATTCCACCTGCAGGTACTCGCGCTCCACCTCATCGACCGACATCTTGACCAGGCCGTGGAAGCGCCCGATGCCGTGCTCCAGGTGGACGACGTGATCGCCCGGCTGAACGTCGGCGAAAAACACCTCGGGGGCGACGGCGCGCGTCCGTTGCGGGCGGCGCGGCCTGGGCTTGCCCCAGCCGAACAACTCGGCGTCGGTCAGGAACCACAGCGATGTGCGTTGCCCCGGGTCAGCCGTCTCGGCCGACGCGCCATTGGCTGCCATCTCGAGCCGCCAGCCTTCTTCCATGACGCCCTGCACGAGCGTCAAGCCCGGTGCAGGCGGCTGTGGGACGCTATCGGTGGGTGCAATGGCGTGGCCGTTTTGTCGAAGCAGCTCTGCCAGGCGCGGCGCCTGGCGGCTGACCATGACGACGCGATCGCGGCGTCGCACCATCGGCTCGATCTCAGTCAGAATGGTGCGCACCTGCCCGCCGAAGCGGGGGCCGGCATGAAAGTGACGCGTCAGGGAGTCGTCAGCCGTCCGCGGCGATCCATTTCCGGAGAGGGTCGTGTGACCGAGGAAGACCGTCGGCCGCGCTGCCAGACGCCCGACCAGGGCGTCGCCGGTGAAGTAAGGAGGCTGAACGACGGCAGGGAGGTCGCCGGCGGCCTTGAGGTCCCGCGCCAGCTGTTCCGCCTGTCCCTCTAGATCGGCGAGCGCGGCCAGGAGTTCGCCTGCGTCCTCTACGATCAGCCAGGCTTTCTCCGCAGGCAGGTAGTCCGGAAGCGCGCCGGGCTGGCTGTAGAGATAGGGAATGTACCATTCGAGGTTGCTGAATCCGGACCCGTGGCGCAGGTGCTCGATCTCGCGTTCGAACTCGATCCGGGCGGGGGGGTGGCACGCGGACAGGTCGAGCGCCTCCAGGCGGCCCATGACGCGTTCGCCGAGGCGCGGCAGCGCTTCGCTGGCCGGGCCGATCAGCAGTTCACCGATGCGCTCCACCGTGCGCTGCGTGGATGGGTCGAAGGTTCTCAGGCTATCGACTTCATCTCCGAACAGCTCGATCCGCACGGGGCGCCGTACGTTGGGCGGCCAGACGTCGACGATGCCGCCGCGACGGCTGAACTGCCCCGGCGCCTCGACCACGGCAGCACTGTCGTAGCCCAAGCCGACCCACGCCGACAGCATGCGGTCCAGGTCGAACGCCTGTGACTGGCGGATCACCCTGAGGCTCAAGCGCATCTCGCGGACCGGGAGGGTCATCTGCATCAGCGCGCGGGCCGACGCCACGGCCACAGGAGCGAGCGGGGTGGCGGGTGTTGGGCCCGACCAGGATTGGAGGCCGGCCAGGGCCTCCAGCCGCCTCTGGCGCGTCTCGGGGGCCTGGGCGACACGTTCGTAGGGGAGCGCATCGGGATCCGCGAAGTTGTAGACGGGCACCTCGTCGGGCAGCCAGGTGCGCAGTTCGTCGACCCATTGCCGTGCGCGTGCGGTGCGCGCTGTCAGCACGACCAGTGGCCGGTTGAGGGCCCGGCCCAACGTCGCGACCAGGTACGGGCGCGCAGCATGATACACATCCAGCGGGTCAGCGGGCGGCCGTGATTCGGCGAGATCGCTGGCGAGCTGGATGACTGCGGGCAGATCTTGCCCCAGGTCGAGGAGTCCGTTAAGCTTCACTGTCGCATCGAAATGGGTCGCAGGTCAGGCAGGTCCTCTGTGCGGCCCGGGCAGAACATCACAGCGTGGCCTCGCCCGGCGCCTCGCCCGGCGCCTTCCCCGGCGCCTTGCCCGGCGCCTTACCCGGCGCGTTGAACTGATTCATCGCCGCTTCGATCCCCTGGCTCAGCCAGGTTTCGATTGCGTCGGCCGCGGTCACCCGCGCCAGGACCATTTCCTTCTCCTGCTCGGCCGTGAATGGCCGCAGAACGTAGTCGGCGGGATCCATGGCCGGCGGCGCTTCACTGGCCTGGCCGCCCGGACGGCTGATGCCGACCTTGATGCGGGCAAAGCGATCGGTGCCCAGCGCGCGGATGATCGACGCCACGCCCTTCTGTCCGCCCGGACTGCCGTCGGCACGCAGGCGCAGGCGCCCGAGTGGCAGGTCCAGGTCGTCATGGACCACCAGGATCGCCTCAGGAGCGATCTTGTAGAACGATGCCAGCTGGCCCACCGCCTCACCGCTGAGGTTCATGTAGGTCATCGGCTTGGCCAGCACGACGCGCTCGCGCCAGCCGCCCGGCAAGGACACAGCTCCGATGGCCAGGCGCGCTCGTTTCTGGAACTTGTCGAAGTCGAGTCCGTGTCGCTCTGCGAAGATGTCGAGCACCTGGAAGCCGATGTTGTGGCGGTGGCGCGCATATTCGGTCCCCGGGTTGCCGAGGCCGACGATCATGACGAC
Organism: uncultured Anaerolineales bacterium; assembly: GCA_964566325.1. GTDB lineage: Bacteria > Chloroflexota > Anaerolineae > CG2-30-64-16 > CG2-30-64-16 > JALOOB01. Next base: position 3,071 of record CAZMIS010000112.1, on the reverse strand, counting down.
AGGCGTGCGTGATTCGGACTGGACCGCACGGCGGCCCCCCAGAAGCTCACGGAGCGAAGGCACAGTATCCTCTATGAGACGGCAAAGGGCCGCCCGCTCGAGGGCAGCCCTTGCGAAGGCCGGCGTAAGGACCGCCTATCCGGTCCGACCATCAGGGCTTGATCTTGTACCACAGCCAAACCAGCAGGGCCTTGATGCCGAAGAAGGCGCCGATGATCAGGAATGCTGCTGCCGTGTAGGTCGCGGCCTTCTTCGCGGTTTCGAGAAGGCGGCTGGAGCTGAACAGCTGATCGGTGATCGACGCGGTGTTGCCACTGCTGCTCGTTGCGCCACCCGTCGTCGATCCGGCCGAGCTGATGATGCTCGTCGTGGGCGTTGGCTCTACGGTATCCCCCTCGGGTTCCGGCGTGGGTGTCGGCTCCGGCTCGGCCGGCAGATCGACCGTGGGCGCCGCGATCACCGGCGCCTCCGTCGCGGGAGCGCTCGTCGGCGGCAGCTCGACGACCGGTTCAGGCGTGCCTTCGGGCGTGGGCGGCTCCACCGGACGTGTATTCGCGACCAGGATGCGGATCGCATCGCTGTCCAGGTAGTTGCCGTCCGCCTTGACCACGCGTACGCGCAGCGCGTAGGTCCCATCCGGGACAGACCGCGACTCCCACGTCCCCAGCAAGCCGAGTGGCTGCTGCGAAAAATGCGCGTCGCCGATGAAGATCCACGATTGGTCGGACGGAACCGGGAACGGCGCATAATACAGCTCGTAGCGCTGGAACTGCGGGTGCGTAGCCGTGCCGATGATCTGCACCACACCACGAACCGCTTCATCGGTCGTGGGCTGCGCGATCACCGGCCGAGATTCCTGCTGGGCCGGCGCACCGAATGCCGGTAGCCCGGCCAGCAGCAACACTCCGCAGATCATCAGGATGGCGAACACAACTGGCCTTCTCATGGGCCGGAATACCTCATGGCAGTAAACTCATCTGGCTGCTTCCGACAGTGGTCGGACCGCCAGATTTACAATCTAACAGTGTATCACAGAGAAGCCAGACAGCCAAACGAATTGCGTTATCCGCTCTGTCACGATGGTCCCCCGAGCGACGCTGCACCCTGGCTCCCGTAATCGTACCGGGGTCTCATTGACAAAGGTCACATGTGCCCATACACTGTGACAACTCATGCCATAAAGGAGTTATCCCCCCATGATTCGCATTATCACTGACTCGACTTGTGAGGCCTCACCGGAGGTCCTGCGCCACCCTGCGGTCACGGTCATCCCCCTGACGGTTGTGTTCGGCCACGAGGCGCTGCGCGATGGCGTCGACATCACGCGCGAGCAGTTCTGGGCGCGCCTGCCGTCCAGCTCGCCGCTACCCTCGACCTCGCAAGCGGTTCCATCTGACTTTGATGGTCTTTTCGAGCAGTTCACGGCAGCAGGCGATGAGGTCATCGCGGTGCTGATCTCAAGCAAGCTGAGCGGCACGTTCAGCTCAGCGCAGATCGCCTACGAGAGCAAGCCGGGTTGGCCCGTCGAGATCATCGACTCCAAGACCACATCGGTCGGATTGGGGCTGATGGTCCAGGCGGCCGTCGCCATGGTGGACCGCGGAGCGACGCGGGATGAGATCGTACAGCGGCTGGAGGAACTGCGGGAGCGGGTTCATGTCGTCTTCGTGCTCGAAACGCTCGAGTATCTCCAGCGAGGCGGACGCATCGGCAAGGCTCAGGCCTTCGTCGGCACACTCCTGCAGTTCAAGCCCTTGTTGGGCATCGTCGATGGCGAGGTGGTGCCGCTGTCCCGGGTGCGCAGCAGGACCAAGGCACTGGAAGCTGCCCAGGACGAGCTGTTGAGGCGTGTGGCAATGCGCGGCAGCAACGTGGCCGTAGCAGTGACGCAGGCCCTGGCGGCCGAGGAAGGCGGCGAGTTTGCCCGGCGCCTGGCCGGTGCGTTCGGAACCACGAGCTGCTTCGTGGCGGATCTGGGCCCGGTGCTCGGCGTCCACGTCGGGCCGGGGACGGTCGGCGCTGCGGTCGTCGACCTCTTCTGAACTGACGCGCCGCGTCTTCAGCCATGTTCGGGTGTTCCAACTCATGACAGGCGATAATGACCGGGCAGCAGACGGGATGCCTGCGGGCAGCCGGCTTGCCGGCCTGGCAGAGTCTGACCTGGTCGACCTGGCGAAACACGACGCCGACGCGTTCGGTGAGTTGTATCGTCGCCACGTCGATCGCATCTATACGTACATCTACTATCGCACGGGCAACGCGGCGGATGCTGAAGATCTCACGGCCCGCACGTTTTATCAGGCGTTGACGAACCTGCCGAAGTACGCTCAGCGTGGCGCGCCCTTCGTCGCATGGCTCTATCGCATCGCACACAACCTGGTTGCGAACCATCATCGCTCACGGAGCCGGTGGCGGCTCGCGTCGCTCGACGATCTGGAACTGCCTGGGAAGCCGGCCGACGATCCCGATCGGGCGGCCGAAGCCAACGAGCGTCATCGGGCGTTGTGGTCCGCGATCCACCGCCAGCCGGAGGAGCGGCAACGGCTCCTCATTCTGAAGTTCGCGGAGCGGCTGTCGAATGAGGAGATCGGGGCTGCGATGGGACGGACAGAGAGCGCGATCAAGTCGCTCTACTTTCGCACTCTCAAGGCGCTGAAAGCAGATCTTGAGGGGCGTGGTTGGTGACGTCATATCTCAGTCGAAAGCAGGGTTCCAATACATGACCGCAGGTCGCATCCCGCTCAGAGTGTCGTCGCTGGTTGCCGCGCGTCCTTCATCCGGGCGCATGCAGCGCGGCGGCGTCGTTCAACTGGGTCCGTTCCTGACCCTGGCACGCGAGCTGGCCGGGCTGCTGGCGCCGGTCAGGCCGCGCGAGGCATTCAGATCGGAACTGGAGCGCAGGCTGCTTGTCGCCGCGCGGCAGCAGAACGCGCAGATGTCGCTGCACGCTTATCCGGAGGCCGACGGCGTCACGCCGCGACGATTTGAAGGCGTCGGCAGCCGAGTGGTGATCGGCGCAGCTGCCGTGGGATCGGCCGTCTCGCTCGTCGGCCTGGTTGCGTATATGCTTC
>CAZMIS010000111.1:0-10850 GCA_964566325.1 uncultured Anaerolineales bacterium | reverse complement strand
GATGCGCGGCTGGCCGATCTTCTCGTGCGGGTCGGTGATGCAGCGGTAGACGCCGGTCCTTGCCCCGTTCTCCAGGCCGCCGGGCCGGGCAATAATCCAGTCGAGGTCGCTCGCGCGGATGATCTGCTCTTCGATCTCCTTCTCGTCCAGCGCCTTGCGCAGAAAAAGGGGCACGACGATCCCGCGCGCCACCCAGCCCATCTGCGCCAGGCTGTCACCAACCCCGAACGAAGACACGTGAATCAGCCGCCTGACCCCGGCCTGGCTCATTGCGTCGACGATGTTCTGCACGCCGCCCGGCAGCACGCCGTATCCTCCGCCGCGCGGCCCCAGCGCCGAGAGGACGGCCTCCTGACCGGCCACGGCATGCCGGACGGCCGCCGCATCGGTCACATCGCCCTGGACGATTGTAAGCCCGGGGCGCGTCCCCAGCGCAGCCGGGTTCCGCACGAAGGCCGTCACCTCCTGGCCCTGCGCCAGCCCCTGATCCAGCAAGGCGCGTCCCGTTCCACCTGTTGCACCAAAGACCAACAACCTCATGTTGAACATCCCTCCTTGGCGCTCATGCGCGCCAACCCCCTGGACCGCCAAACCGTGTCTCTTGATGTGAGTGATGTCCGGCGCCAGGCCAGGACCGTCACCCCATTGCCCGGCGAAGCAGGGCACTGGGGCAGGACCAGACCGGGGTCCAGCCAATTAACGAAGACGACAACGTTTCATGTTGGCAGACCGCCGAGACAATGTATAATTTCATTATACTGGATATTTCATCAAAGTAAAGTATTGGCGCCGTGAACGGCCTGCGGCCTCGCCGGTGAAAGGGACATGGCAAGCCCAGTGACAGACATCCCCTATCCGTGTGGTACAATCCCGGTACGATTCTGTCGTACCTGAAGGAGCGAAAACGATGTCGACCACACGATGGGCTTCGTATGCGGCGGGGCTGATCCTGACGCTTGCCCTGGCAGCGTGCGCACCCCTGCCGGCGGCTGTCCGCGCGCCCGAGGCCACCGCGGCGCCGACCGCAACACCGACCCCGGCGCCCACGCCGACGCCGGCGATCCCCGATCCAAAAACTGACCCGATGGCCGCGCTGCTCTACACCGGGCGGCCCGGCTCATTCAGCTCGGCCGAGTTCGACTACGTCATGACCCTCGAGATGTCGCCGGCCGATGAGGCCTCAGCCGCTGCGCTGGGCGACGATGCCGAGCAGCTGAGCGATGTTCAGATGAAGATCACGGGCGACGGCGCGATGGAGGTCACGGACCCCGGCGCACTCAAGTCGAAGATGCGCATGGCGATGAACCTGGACATGGCGGGCCAACAGATGGCCATGGAGATGATCATCATCGACCAGACCGCCTGGATCCGCGTCGGCTCCGAGGGAGAATGGCAGAAGGTCGAGGGCGAGCAGGCGACGTCGGCCATCCCGGGCGGCATGGACCCCGAATCAATGCTGGAGACGTTCCAGAACGCGACCGATGTCGTCTGGGTCGGGGACCTGGAGATCGACGGCGAACCGGTGAGTCACCTGCGTTTCGCGATCGATCCCGCCAAGCTGAACCTGGCGTCTTTGACCGCCATGACCGACCAGGAAGAGCTCTCTGAACAGGAGCTGCAGGAAATCCTGCAGGACATGAAACCGGTCATCGACGTCTGGATTACCAGGTCCAATCTCGAGCTGCGCCGGCAGGTCATGGCCTTCGACATGATCATGCCCTTTCCGGAGGAACTGGGCGCCAGCGGGGCGAAATTGCGCATGGCGATGGAGATGGACATGCAGTTCCGGAACGTGAACCAGCCTGTGACCATCGAGCCGCCGGCGGAGTAGGTTCGACGCAGCGTGCGGCCAGCCCATCCGGCCGCACGCTGCGCCGAATGGCGACGGGCTTGCCGTCGCCGCCCGGTGCGGGGCAAAGAGCTCAGACTTCGAGCACCAGGGGGAAGATCAGCGGGCGCCGTCCCGTCCGGTTGTAGCAGTACTTGCTCAGCGCGTCCTTGATCTTGTTGCGCGTGGACGACGCCGCACCGTCGGGACCGCGCAACACCTGCCACATGTGATCCTTCGCGCCCTCGATCAACTCATCTGATTCTGCGACATACACGAAGCCCCGGGTCAGGATCTCCGGATCGCCCACCACCTCGCCGGTCGCGCGGTCGATGGCGACCATCGCCACCAGGAAGCCATCGCGCGCCAGGTGCTGCCGATCGCGCAGCACGGCCGCACCGATGTCGCCCACGCTCAGCCCGTCGACGAGGACGTGCCCGCCGCCGACCTGCTCGCCCAGCCGGATCGCGTCCGGCAATACCTCGATGACCTGGCCGCTCTCCACGACCAGGATGTTCTCCCCAGGGATGCCCACTGCGCGTCCCAGCCGCGAGTGCAGCACCAGGTGGCGATACTCGCCGTGCATGGGCACGAAGAACTTCGGGCGCACCAGCGAAAGCATGTACTTGAGGTCTTCCTGGCTGCCGTGGCCCGACACGTGCACGTCGCACAGATCGGAGTAGATGACATCCGCGCCGAGCCGGAACAGGTCGTCGATGATGTGGTTGACCAGTTCCTCGTTGCCGGGAATGGGCGTGGCAGACAGCACCACGGTGTCGGTCGGCATGATCTGCAGCTGTTGGTGGTCGTTGCCGGCCAGGCGGGACAGCACCGCGCTCGGCTCCCCCTGGCTGCCGGTGCACACGATCACCACGCGCTCCGGCGGCAGATTGTTCATCTCGTGCGTGCTGAGCAGGTCATCGGGCTTCAGACTCAGATAGCCCAGGTTCATCGCCATCCGCACGTTGTTCACCATGCTGCGGCCGATGACGCCCACGCGCCGCCCGTGATGCCTCGCGGCCTGTGCGACCTGTTCGATGCGCGAGATGTTTGATGCGAAGGTGGCGATGATGATGCGGCCGGGCGCGGTCGACATCACCTGCTCCAGCGTCTCGTTCACGCTTTGCTCCGAGGGCGTGTACCCCGGCGAGTCTGCGTTCGTCGAGTCGGAGAGCAGCAGCAGGACCCCCGCATCGCCCAGGCTGCGGAGCTTGTCGACGTCGGTCAGCCGGCCGTCGATGGGGTAGTGGTCGAACTTGTAGTCGGTCGCATGTATCACCGTGCCGATGGGGGTGTGTACGACGATGCCCACCGTGTCGGGGATGCTGTGGCAGACGTGGAAGAACCCGACCCGGAAGCAGCCGAGCTCGAGCACGCTGTCCGCGTCCACGGTGTGCAGCTCGCTGTCGGCCAGCAAGCCGGCCTCCTTGAGCTTTACTTCGGCCAGCCCGCGCGTCAGCGGCGTGGCGTACACGGGCACGTCCAGATACTTGAGCAGGTACGCCAGCGCACCGATGTGGTCCTCATGCCCGTGGGTCAGCACGATCGCCTGGACCCGGTCGGCTCGCTCGGTCAGGTAGGTGATCTCAGGATACACCAGGTCGATGCCGGGCATGTCGCCTTCGGGAAACATCAGGCCGGCATCGATCACCAGGATGTCGTCCTCGTATTCCAGCGCCAGCAGGTTCTTGCCGATCTCGCCGAAGCCGCCCAACGGGACAACTCGCAATGGGGTTACACTCACAAACCGATCCTCCGTCATTCACCGGGGGATCCGCGCGATCCCCTGTCCGTTCGTATGGTTACGCCGGGTTCTCTCCGGCGCCAAAACAGCGTTCCATGCGATGGCGCGCGTCCGCGCGCGCCCCGTCCAGACGGGCTTGCATCTCCGGGCTGCCAAGCGGGGGCGTGGTCATGATGACCCCGTCCTCGCCGTCCCGATAGTATTTGCGGCGAACGCCCGCGACCTCGAAGCCCAGCTTGTCGTAGAGCGCGTGCGCGGCCAGGTTGCTGGTGCGGACCTCTAGTGTGGCCACCTGTGCACCGCGTTCCAGCGCCTTATCCAGCAAGGCCACCAGCAGCCACTGGCCCAGCCCACACCCCCGATGGTCGGGATGGGATGCGATCGTGGCGATGTGCGCCTCGTCGACCAACAGCCAGAAGCCGCCCCAGGCCAGTATGGGCGGCAGGGCGCTGCCCTCCGGACTGCGGATCACCCGGTAGGTGGCCAGCGCATTATCGGTCAGGTCGCTCAGGTACATGCGCCGCGTCCACGGATCCGCGAACGCCTGGCGCTCCAGCGGCATGATCGCGTCCAGGTCGGCCGGCGCCATGGGCGAGACATACGGGAACATCACGCGGGGCGGCTTCCTGCCTGGACAGTCGTCCCGTCCGGCTGCTGCAGGTAGATCGGGCTCAGGGTGGCCGGGTCGTCGGTCCGTCCGTGGTCCAGCCGCGCGGCTGCCAGCTCGGCCAGGTAGCCGGCCCGCCTGAGCCCGTGCGCGGAGGAGAGAAACAGCACGCGCTCCTTGCCTGCGAAACGGGTCAGCGTCTCGCGGTCCGCCTCCGAGAGCTCGCCCGCGAACGCGATCAGGCGCACCACGACGTTCGCCATCTCGCTGACCGTGGAGAGTGCATACGGCGCTTGCGGTCCCCAGCCCGCCGGACCGTGCGCGTAGGGCGCCCAGTAGACGCGCCCGCGGCCCGCCTGGGCCACCGCGACTACCGGAACCGGCTGCGACTGGTGCGGGTGGGCGGTCACGTCGAGGGTCGGCACGCCCACCAACGGCAGGCCGCGCGCCAGCGCGAGGCCCTTCGCCGCGGCCAGCCCGACGCGCAATCCCGTGAAGGAGCCCGGCCCGATCGCGACGCCCACCGCAGTCAAGGCGTCGGGCGTCAATCCTGCCAGATGGAGCAGGGTTGAGATGGCCGGCATGAGTTCTTCGGTGTGGCGATTCGCCGAATGCCACGATTGCTCGCAGAGGAGCACGCGCTGCCCGGCATCGTAGAGTGCGATGCTCGCCTGGCGGGTCGATGTATCGATCGCTAACAGCATGTGTTACGCCCGTTCCGTCGTGAATGGGTCCAGGGCCTGGAGGAGGGCGGCGTGGCGCGCGCCGTGCGCGGTGAAGGTGAAGCGGCGGCCATCGCCATCAAGGTGCTCGATGGTGACATCGAGATACTCGTCGGGGAGCAGCCCCGGGATGCGGTCTGCCCATTCCACCACGACGACGTCGTCGCCCAGGAACAGGTCGGTTAGCCCGGCGTCCCACATCTCCAGCGGCGCATTCGCGAGTCGATAGCAGTCCGCATGCTGCAGCTGGCGGCCGTCCGCGCAGCGGTAGCGGTTGATCAGCACGAATGTCGGGCTGGTGATCGTGGCGCGCACGCCCAACCCCTGGCCCAGCCCCTGGACGAACGTCGTCTTGCCCGCGCCGAGGTCGCCGGCGAGCGCGATGATCGCGCCCCCTTGCAGGTGCTGTGCGATCGCGGCGCCGAGGGCCTGCGTCTCTTCCGGTGACCCGGTTTCGATGACGATTTTGATGATGCCCATGATAATTCGCCATTATACCGTGGGTGAACAGCGCGACAAAACACTCTGGGCCCCTTGGTCGTGTATACCGTTCGGTTGAAATTCGAGCTCGCGAAGCGGTAGCTTCCTGGCAAGGTATGTGTATCCACCACCACCAACAGGGGTCGTCCAGTCAGCGACTAATCACGCCTTCCCCCCGTGTTCGAGCGGAACCATGAGGTCATTCCTCGAGGTGGCTTGTCATTTCGCGTTCAAGACTGGCAAAGTATCAGAGGAACTGAATCGGGAAGTAGGGCGGACAGATCGCCCTGCCCGCCCGAGTTTTCTTGATGTCCGCGCCGGGCCGACGAGACAAGGGTCTTCAGCCGGATCGCGTTTGGAATGCCGCAGCCGGGGACGATGTACCGAAGGCAGGGCGCAGCACGCGTTCTGCCTCCCGCGTTCTCGGCAGCTAGATTGTCACCGAAAGCGATAAGCTGAGCTGTATCGTCTTGTGCTCCTGGGGTGGCCTGGCCGCATTCTGGCACGGGCCGAGTGCAGGCGCGTCGCCAGTATGACTGAGAGCAGCCAGCACGGGAGAAATGCGCCTAGGGCCACAGCTCTGCACCTGAAAGGACAAATGGCAGGATCCTTGATTCAGTTGCCCTGTATCGGTCTCATCGGCGCCGTCTCGGTGGAGCGAGGCGATTCGTGGGAGGTGCACCGGCGGCGCTTCAGTCATGAATTGGCGCGCTGCCAGCTTGAGTTGACACCCCTGCTGTTCGCGGAAGCGGCATCGTTCAGACTGGCGTCCATTCATTGGCATACCCACAGCCACTACGACTACTGCGAAGTAATCCAGTAACCTTAACAATGCAGAAGCACAGCATGACGGATTACGCCGCTTGGCAAGCCGCTACTTGCGGGAGTGGTCCAACCGATCCGTCTCGCTTTTCGCCGTTTGAGGCCAAATCAGAAAACCTTGTATACTCCCCCGCATACCTGGCTTATTCCTCAATACGCCTGAATGGGCTTGAACTTGAAGCCTCTTGCAGCTTCTGCATCTTCAAGACAGTCTCGAAGAGCCGAAGACACGATTAGATGTACGGGACACTCTTCTAGACGAAAGATATCTTCTTCATGTACGATCTCGTCACGCAAAGCGGGCTTCACAATACTTCCCGCACGCAAGATCACATCATCCTCGGTCGCCAATAGTGCGGCCGGATCATAGCCTGGGAGCCAGCGAGTGTGAGTTGCATCCAATGCCTTAAGTTGGCGCAGAATGTTGATGACCCAATGCACGCCTTGGTCTATGCCAGTTGCTGCATCGACAACGGTGATCGGCAGAAACTGAATGCCTTCATCTAGCCCACATTGTTGAAGAGCCTGGCGGACCCGATCGCTGATGACAATCCAGTGGAGACCCGCATAGACGCCATCTTGTACTAGGCCGCTAACTCTCAAGTGGACAGCGTCCGGCCAACCAGCTATTCGTTCCCCTGTGTAGAACCGACGGTCGTCAAAGGCGTCGTCGCCACTCCGTTCGTAACGGTAGGAGACCCCCGCGGGCCCCATGTCCACGAGATGTACCTCGTAATACTGTGACTTGGGTTGGTCGTCGTGATTCATTTCCACCAGTCCTTGGTAAGCATCTCCGGATGCTCAGTAACCGGTTGTGCGATCAACTTATCGAACCATTTCAGGAATACATCTCGGTCGCCAGCGGCCCTGGCCTCTATTATCTGGAGCTGCTGGTAAACCCATTCATGGTATTCATCAGGGTGACTTCCCTGATGATGGAGGTCGGCCTTGTTCCATGTGGCATCCAAGTCCAAACCGTACTTCTGCACGACATTCTTGAAGGTATCGGTCCAGCCGCTGATGCTCTTGTTGGTAAGGAAGTGATGCGTCTGGATTGGCTTTTGAGCCACGTAGTCTGCGGGTTCTTGTGCCGTTCTCCGGGTTGACCTTGTGCCGAGGAAAGCAAGCATTCCGTGACGCGCCAGATCATCAGTTGGTAACGACACAGGCAGAAACTCATCGGGATCGGCTAGCTCAGCACCTACCGTAAGCACCAAGTCCGCTTGTGCGTCGGCCTTGGCGGCATCAGATGCATTCGGATCGTTCACGATTTTCAGGCTCTGGTAGGCATCGTAGGCCGTCCAGCCATAGTCGATAGCCTTCATCACCAAGATCGCGCCGCCGATGATCAACGGAATGGGAATATGGCCTGACGGATCTGTATATCGGAGGGGATTACTATTAGTATATGCGTAGCGGTTCAGATTCTGTGGGTCGTTGGGGTCGGGCACGATGGTATCCGGCTGAATGAACGTGCCCAAACGGCTGTCATAGTAGCGCGCACCGTAGTACATGAGCCCGGTGCCAACATCGGACCGTTGCCCGGTGTACGTGAAACTCGTTGGCAGGCTGGCGATGCTCGGCCGGCGCTCTGTGCCGTAGGCATAGTAGCGTGGTTGATTTGCGCCAAGCACAGTGCCATTGCTGTCGGTGGCAGCCAGCGTGCTACCCAGGTGATCGGCGTGCAGGTAGGTGAATGGCCCCTGCCCCTCGCGCATGGCAATGCGCTGCCCGCCGAAGGTGTAGTACTTCGTCACCGTCATCGGAACACCGGTGCGCAGCCCGGTCACGCGGAGCGGGAACTGTGCGGTGAGGGTTGCTCCGGCAGCCAGCGACGGAAGGCCACCGCTGACCGTGCGAGTATCGGGGTTGTAAGATAGCGGGGCGGGCACGTCCTGCGGGCTGAGAGTAAAGCCTTGGGGGATGACGTAAGTAAGTTGAGTACCTTCCAGATTCGCCGGTCGGCAGTTGAGCACGGTCCACGAAAGTGCAGCTTCCTGGCCGGGTCGCGCTTCGGCGGCCGCAAAGCTCACTCGGAGCACTGCGTCATCAGATGCTTCGGCTGCGCAGTCCTGCGATTCTGCCGGAGGCTCGGCAGGTGGAGTTGGTGACGGTTGGGGCAGCGGCGAATCGAAGACGCCGGCAGCCGGCGATGAGCTGCGGGCAGAAAACGCTCTTGTCGATCTGAAGCTGCCGGCAGCCGCGGGCTGACCGAAGACGAGCGCGCAAATGACAAGCAGATACAGCAGTTGAGCGTAGGGGCGGGATTTCAGGAAACACCTTCCTTGGTGTTGCTGCCGCAACAGCGCGGCCGGATGGGATGTGCGCGCAACCGGAACTGTGGAAACCAAGCCGGATGGAAGGTAAGCGAGTAACCCGAAGAGCAGGTCCACAAGAATCGCTGCGCTGCAAACGTCAACGAGCAGTGCCACCTTAGCACCGCCGGCGACACGTGTCAAACTGCCTTTCATCAGCCGGATCAGGCTCCTGCGATGCAGTTCGGTCACTTGCACCATCTCATCCAGCAGGCGGCTGCGCGCCCCGGTAACGCAGGCGCATGCGCAGTAAGTACTTGCGGCGTTCGTTGAGTGTCATCTTGACTTCGGCAGACATAGGCCCTCGGTAACATTTTCATTTGGCCTAACTATATCTGCCTCGGTAACATTTTAGCTGACCTAACGCGGCCCATTTCTACGGCGCAACGGAACGTGATATCATGCCCCGGCATCTATTCTGGGGGGTGAGCACTGCATGCGGGTCCTGATCCTGTCTGACATCCACGCGAATCTCACCGCGCTCGAGGCCGTCCTGGCGGATGCCCAGGGCGCCTATGACGCGGTCTGGTGCCTTGGCGACACCGTCGGCTACGGCCCGGAGCCGGACGAGTGCATCCGACGCGTGCGCGACCTCGGCGCGGTCACCGTGGTGGGCAATCACGACTGGGCCACGCTGGGGCTCATGGATGTCGAGGAGTTCAACCCTGAGGCGCGCCGCGCGGTGGTCTGGACGCGCACCCACCTCAGCCAGGACAGCCTGGCCTGGCTGGCCGCACTGCCGAATCAGCCCCTCGTCGTCGGGCAGTACACCCTGACGCACGGCAGCCCGCGCGACCCGATCTGGGAATACATCCTTCATCCCTCGGTCGCGCTGGCGAATATGACCGCGTTCGACACGCCCTATTGCCTCGTCGGTCACACCCATGTGCCTGCGGTGCACGTGGCCGTGGATGGGGAGAGCAAGGTGCGGGTGGTGCCCCCGCCCGTCGGCCAGCAGCTGGCGATCAAGGAAGAGTGGCGCGCGATCTTCAACCCGGGCAGCGTCGGGCAGCCGCGCGACAACGATCGCCGCGCCGCGTACGCGATCCTCGACACGCATGCGCACACCTGGGAGGCGCGCCGCGTGGAGTATATGATCGAGGTGACACAGAATCGGATGCGCCAGGCCGGGTTGCCCGAGCGGCTGATCAACCGGCTGGCGTTCGGCTGGTAGGTCAGCGCGGCGTATCGTCCTGCGGACTGACCCCGCGCAGCTGATGGTACACTGACAGCGCCTCGATCAGCTCCTGCCGTCGCGCCGCGTCGCGGCGCTTTTCGGCCCTGGAGCGATATGCGGCCAGCTTCTGGAACACGACCGACTGGACCACCCTGGGGTTGGCCACCATGCTGAACGTGAACCCCTCATCCGCAGCTGCGGTGCTGATCACCACGTCTCCGTACCTCAGCACGGCGGCCCAGAAGCCGTTCTGCTGTGCCACCACGTTCTGGACCTTCTCGAGGCTGCCCTCCCGGCGTTTTGTGCTGAGCCCCAGCGGCTTCATTTCGATATCGATGATGCGATCGTCCGTGATGATGTAGACATCGTTGTGATAGTCCTGGACTTCCCACCACAGCCAGCCGGCGGAGATCACGAACAGCGCGGCCCAACCCGCCAGCACTGCCACGGCATTCAGTTCGTCGATGGTGACCGTCCCGGACAGCAACAGGGCGCCCCCCGCGATGACCAGCATCAGCACCACCAGGGGCGGGCCGGCGCGGCCCACCAGGTTGAGCCAGTGCTTGCGCCAGACGTGTATCCCCGGCTGCTCAATCGTCGCCTGGGGAGGAAGCTGGCCGAACAGCGTCCTGCGCCAGCTCTCCGGCAGCAGCCCCAGGTGGCCGGCCAGCCAGACGCCGAAGGTCATCGGCGTGGGCACGTTCGTGCGGCGCGCCCGCCGGCTGGATTGGCGCCTGAACCAGGTGCGCACGGCCGACGCGGTTGGTTCGGGAACGTCGCCGAGCGCGCGCTGCCGCGGCGGGATGGGCAGGGCCAGCTTGAGGTCCTTGATCAGGCCGCGGCGCAGCTCTTCCTTCTGGCGTCCTCGCTCCTCGGCCAACACCTCGGAGCGCGTCCCCTCCAGCTTGTCCTTCACCTCATAGGGCCTCGGGACGTTCAGCAGACGGATCGGCTGGGCCTTGGAAGCGGTGCGGACTGTAACATCTCCGAAATCGAACACGCGGCCCCAGAAGCGGGTGTCGTAAGTGACGTCCTGGATCATCTCGATGGGCGCCTCGGAGCGCTCTTCGAAGATCAGGAGCTGCCGCACGCGGCGCGTTACCCGCCGGTTCGAGATGACATAAAAATCATCGAAGTAGTTGATCGCGGCAAAGA
>CAZMIS010000110.1:0-10880 GCA_964566325.1 uncultured Anaerolineales bacterium | reverse complement strand
TGGTAAGTTGGCGCTCGTGCTGCTGGCAGGAGCGTTGGTCGTTGGCGCCGCAATCGGCGCGGTGGCGGTATTCGCAGGTGACCTGGGCGTGCAGGGACAGGCCGAGGTTGCCCCTGATGTTGTCGTCGGCAATCCGGTCGCACGGCCCGTCGTGGCAAAGGGCGTGGTGGTCCCGCTGAAAGACGCCACCTTGAGCATGAGCGCAAGCGGCATCGTGGCTGAGATCCTTGTCCCTGAGGGCCACCCGGTGGAGGCCGGCCAGGTGATCCTGCGGCTGCAGAATGAACGGCAGCAGGCAGCGCTGGCGGAGGCTGACGCAGTGCTGGCAAGCGCGGCCGCCCAGCTCGGGACCCTGCGGGCGGGCGCGCGGTCGGAGGAGATTGCTGCCGCGGAGGCAAGCCTCGAAGGGGCGCAGGCACGCGCGGCGCGCCTGGAGGAAGGCGGCCGCGAGGCTGATATCGTTGCTGCGGAGGCGAGCCTGCGGGCTGCGCAGGCCGCACTGCAGAGAGTGTACGCGGGCGCAGACGAAACGACGCGCATTGCGGCCCAGGCAGACCTGGCGAATGCGGCCGCTTCGTTGCGCATGGCGCAGGCGGCATATGACCAGGTGAAGGGCCAGAACAACGTCGCGATGCTGCCCCAGAGCCTGCAGCTGGAGCAGGCAACCAACGCGCATCAGGCCGCCCGAGCGCGCTACGATGAGGTGACGGCCCCGCCAAAGGCAGACCGCATCGCTGCCGCCGCTGCAGAGGTGAACGCCGCGCAGGCCCGTCTCGATCGGCTGGTGAATCCCGCCACCGCGGCCGAGCTGGCTGAGACACAGGCGATGGTGCGCCAGGCGCAGGCCCAGTTGGACATGTTGAAGGCCGGTGCGCGAACGCAGGAACTGGATGCAGCCGAGGCAGCCGTGGCCCGGGCCGAAGCGGGCCGGCGCCAGGCAGTGGCCGCACTGAGCGAGACGCAACTGGTCGCACCGTTTGACGGCGTCCTGGCCCTGCTATCAGTGCGCGCCGGCGAGCAGGTGGCGGCAGGCCTGCCGGTCGCAGAGCTGGGCGATCTGAGTGGCTGGCTCGTCGAGACGGATGATCTGAGCGAGCTGGATGTCGCACGAGTGCAGCCCGGCCAGATCGTGGACCTGACGTTCGACGCGATCCCCGACCTGGCGCTTCAGGGGGTGGTGGAGCGCGTGCAGCAGAAGGGCGAGAAGAAGCTGGGGGACATGACCTATACCGCGGTCATCAGGATCGAAGAGCCCGAGCCACGGCTGCTGTGGAACATGACTGCCGTGATGACGATCCCTTAGCAGAAGGCAGAATCGTCAAGCCTCCAGAAAGGGGTTGAGGATCGCGACGCCCTGAACGGTTCGGCCGTGTTGCAGATCCTCGCTCAGGAGAGTCGAACATCGTGCCTCGCCGGCTGCTGCCACGATCAGGGCATCATAAAACGAGAAGCCAGTCTCCTCCTGTATCATCAGGGCCCGGTCATAGGAACTGATTGCAGGAAAGTGCTGGCAAAGAGGCGTCAGCACGCTCCGCATGTATTCGCGCGCCTCACTAACGCTCATCGGACGTGCGAATCTGCGTAATGCCAGGCTGAGAAACTCCTGCACGACCTGCGTGCTGATGATGCCGCGTTGGCTGCGCAGCGCTTCCTGAATGAGGGCCTGGCTGCGTTGCTGCTTGTCCGGCGATTCCGCGTCGAATGAGTACACGAGGACGTTGGTGTCCAGGAAGAAACGGCCGCGCAGGTTAGCGACGTTCATTCATTTCCTCGCGGCTGAATTTTCCCCCGGACTGGACGTGCCCCAGGCGCACCATCAGCCGCTCATACTGGTCAGCGGCGGCGGGCTGAGACACATACCGCGTCAGCCAGGCACGGAAGAGGTCGTTGAGCGTCGTGTGCTCTGACGTGGCCCGCTTGCGCGCCTGCTCGATGATGGCTTCGTCGGCTGAAAGGGTGATGTTCTTTAGCATGATTCCAGTGTACACGAAAGTCGTGCACCTGTCAATTCCTCGTTCCCCTCTGACGCTCGTTTTTCGCTTTCCTTCATCTGCGTTATGATATTAGCACACCTGTATTGTGCCGGTATCTCACTTTCGCCTGTCTTGGAGCCCAGCTATGACCGCACTCACCGCTGATCTGACCCTTCGTCGTCAAGGAGGCCAAATCTTCAGTCACGTGCGCCAGAAATGGCTGGTGGAGACGCCCGAAGAGCGGGTTCGCCAGGAGTATCTCCTCGTCCTCACCTCCGAGTACGGCTACAAGCTCGACCAGATACTTGAGGAGTATGAGCTGACCGGACGCGGTTCCGGCCACGCGCGGGCCGATTTCCTCATCTATCGCACAGCGGCTGACAAGCGAGATGGCAAGAACCCGCTGATCGTCGTTGAGTGCAAGTCTGACAACGTCACGATCCAGGAGCGCGACTACGCCCAAGGCGACAACTGCGCCAGGCTTGCTGGTGCGCGCTTCTTTGTCACTCACAACAACAAGGAAACCCGTTACTGGCGCGTAGTGCATGACCACATGCCCAAGACTCTGGAGGAGATCGAAAACGTCCCCCACGCGGACGCAAGTGATCGCGAAGTCGAGGAGTTGATTCGTAAGCTCAAGATTTTCAAGGAGAACGAGTTTGCGGACCTGCTTCACGAGTGCCACAACATCATCCGTAACCGGGAGAAGCTGGATCCCGCGGCTGCGTTCGACGAGATTGCCAAGATCCTGTTTGTCAAGGTCTATGTTGAGCGAGATCTGCGCGAAAAGAGACGCCGAGAGAATCTGTTCACAACCGCGGTGCTGGACAATCAGATTGGCGGCGATCCGCTTAACACCCTCTTCAGCCAGACCAAGGATGCCTATCGCGCGGATCAGATTTTCGGCAGGGACGATCGGATCAACTTGCGCCCAGCCACCGGCCGTGAGATCGTCCTGAAACTGGAGAAGTACAATCTCTCGGACACCAGTGAGGATATCAAAGGGATCGCCTTCGAGCGTTTTCTCGGCCGCACCTTTCGCGGCGAGATTGGCCAGTTCTTCACCCCGCGTACCATCGTCGAGTTTATGGTGCACATGATCGATCCGCGGGAAGGCGACGTCATCTGTGATCCTGCAAGCGGGTCCGGGGGGTTCCTCATCCGTTTCTTCGAGGTCGTGCGCCAGTTGATTCTGGCTGACGCAGATAGGCAATATGCAGCATACCGTGCTGAGGTCGAGGCCTCCGGCCTCAGTGAGGCGGCACAGGCTGATCATCTGCGTCAGAAGTATGATGAGATTCAAGAGACCATCAACCAGCGCAAGAAAAGCTCCCGGATGTGGAATCTGGCCAATCGCTGTATCTACGGGACAGATGCGAACGATCGCATGGCGCGCACCAGCAAGATGAACATGATCATGCATGGTGACGGGCACGGCGGCGTCCATCACCACGATGGTTTCATCAATGTCAATGGTATCTTTGAAGACCGCTTCGATATCGTATTGACCAACCCCCCGTTTGGGGCTAACGTAGAAGCGGGCGACGTCGTGCTGGAGAGCGAGATTGCCGTGCCCGACGAGGTGCACGATCACTACGTTAAAGAGTACGGTACGATCTATGAGAGTGCACATGGGCTCGTGCATGCCGCCAAAGGCCAGCCCATCGCCAGTCTGTTCGAGCTGCCACGCAGGGACCAGACAAAGGTCAAAACCGAGATACTATTTATCGAACGCTGTCTCAAACTGCTCAAGCCGGGCGGCCGAATGGGTATTGTCCTGCCTGAGGGCGTCTTCAACAACCCATCACTCGCGTACGTGCGCGAGTTCTGTGAGGATCGGGCGTTCGTGCGCGCGGTTATCAGCCTGCCCCAGGAAACCTTCTACTCCTCCGGCGCCAGCGTCAAAGCATCGCTGCTGTTTCTCCAACGGTTTACCGTCGACGAGCACAATGCATACAACGAAGTGCGCAGCCAGGCCACTGCCGAGACGCGCGGCGTGCACCAGGCCGAACTCGACGCGTTGCAGCGCGACATCGCCTGCCCCCAGTACAAGGCCACCAACTTCTATCCGACCGGGAGAACGCCGAGCGCAGCTGAGCGCCAGGTCGCCCAAGCGAAGGCCCGGGAGCGCAATGCAGAGCGTATTGCACGCCGCGACGCTGCGCGCAAGCGGTTGAAGGAGCTTGAGGAAATCATGCGCCAGGAAGCGCGCACGTTACTGAAAGCACGCTGGGATTACCCAATCTTTATGTATGAAGCCGCCAAGGTTGGCATCACTGCCACCGGCGATGCGGACGCCAACGAGCTGTACCCGAACGACAACCTGCCCGCCGGCCTTGAATTCACCTGTCTGGAGCTTTATCGCCAGTTTCGCCAGGACCCCGACCGTTTTTTTGCGAGCGGCCCCGCAGCGTAAGTACAGGCCGCGGGGCTTTTGTAGTCTGGTATAAGGATACGCGGCTCTGGAGTCCGCGGAATTTCATCGAGCTGGGCTGGCTGTGGCCGCCTGAGTTCGTTCAGCCTCTATCAGCGGCTCTGACTCGGGCGGAGGTAGATGCCAGAAATCATGACGCACAACCCAATGGGTTGACGTTGATAACTATTCACTTCGATGGAGTGATCGAACCACGCGAGGTGCAATCGGTCGCCAGTTTCAAAGGTCGCCTGTTCATCGCCCGCGCAGGACAGGTAGTGTATTCGAAGATCGATGTGCGCAACGGCGCGATTGGAGTTATCCCAGAGAGCATTCCGGTTTGTGCTGTGAGCGCCGAGTATCCGGTATACAACGTGAATGAAGATCTCGCCACTCCTGCCTACATCAAACTCTTATTCCGGACCACCCGTTTTCGGGAGATTCTGAATGCCATGGTGAGTGGCGCCTCAGGCCGCAAGCGCATTCAGCCGGATGAGATCGAGAAGGTGGCAGTTCCTTTGCCGCCGCTGGAGGTGCAGCAGGCGATTGTGGCGCGGTGGCAGGAGGCGCAGGAAGAGGCGGCGAGGCTCGAGTCTCAGGCTTCAGACCTGGAGACTCAGATTCTGGATGATGTTCTAGAGCGGCTGGGGCTCGTATCCGGTAGGGGACAGCCGGCGCCGAAAGTGTTCGTCAGTAGATGGCGGCAATTGGATCGGTGGAGCGTTGATTACACCGCACGTCAGCTATCGGGAGCGCTCGATGTTCACCACACGTATTTTCCATTGGTAAAACTCAGAGATGTCGCATCGGTTTCCTATGGTATCCAGAAGAGCCCTCAGAATCGGCCTGGAGCACACGCCCGACCATACCTGCGCGTGGCCAACGTTCAGAATGGTCGGTTGGACTTGAGTGAGGTCAAATTCATCAACGTGCCTGATGCGGAAATGCCACTATTCCGCTTGCAGGCTGGCGATCTGCTCGTGTGCGAGGGCAATAGCGCGGCTTTGGTCGGCCGACCGGCGATCTGGCAGGACGAGATTGCTGACTGCGTGCATCAGAACCACATCCTGCGCGTGCGCGTCAATGCGCAGTTGGTGGCACCAGAGTACGTCCTCCTGTATATGCAGACACAACCCGCACGCTGCTATTTCCGCAGCCGTGCCAAGTTCACCACAAACCTCGCATCGATCAACAGCAACGATCTACGTGACCTCGATCTGCCACTGCCGCCATTGGACGTGCAAAACCAGATCGTCGAGGCGGCCAGCATGAGGCGCGCTGAGGTGACGCGGCTACAGGAGGGAGCGGCAAGGTTGCGCGCGAGTGTAGCCAGCGAAGTGGAGACGATGATTCTGGGCGAGAAGCCTGCACCAGGAAGAAGGTGATCGATGCCCCCGATCAAGATCAGCCGCCGCGGTTTTCTCAAGTTGTTCGCGGGCGCCACTCCCACCCTGGTGGCGACACAGGCAATGCCGGCTGTGCCGGTCCCGCCAACGTTGCGCAAGGTGTTCCTGGCCGAAGCCTACATCGCGGGGTTCCGTTACTACGAGGGCATGCAGGACAATGTCCTGGCTGCGCTGGCCGTTGGCGACGAGTTGGCGCTGCGCCGGCAGCCGGATAACCCTCACGATCCCAACGCCATCGCCATCTACACCCTGGATGGCCGCAAACTGGGTTACGTGCCGCGCAGCGAGAATCTGGCGCCTGCCGTCATCGCGGATCAAGATGTGCCGCTGAGTGCGGAAATCGTCGCCGTGACGACCGACGCCCAGCCCTGGGAACGTGTGCGCGTCCGCGTGTATCAACAGATCGCGGATGCGCCTGCCTCGCCTGAAGTGCTGGCGCCGGCCCGCACAGCCGAGCCAGCGCGGATCGCGCCAGCTACGGCAGCCGCCCCGCTACAGATCTCGCCACCGCTTGATCTTGATGCGGTGGTTGGGGAGCGCATTCGATGGTGGGTCCAATACTTCGAGGAGGTCGATTACGGGCTGCGCCTCTGTCCGCCCAGGGGAGACCGGGACGCGTGCGTTTGCTGCGGCTATCCTACGTTAGAGGATGCCATCTGTCCGCTGTGTTTGTGGACTGACGACGGAGAAGCCGACTGCTTCGCCCCCACTTATATCAACTGCGGTGCGAATGCCGGATACTCACTTGCGGAGGCTCGAGTCAACTTCCACGAGCGGCTCACGATGCACCGGCCAGACGACCCGCGCAGCCGGCTGGACGCATCACCCGAGGCTCTCGCGGCGAAGCGTGCCATGATTGCTGCATTCGATCGAATGCAAGACACCACCAATGACGCGGCAATCCAGGGATTGTGGTTTACGGTGTATCGCAATGAGGATTTGTTGACGTGCGCATGTGATTGAGCGTTAACGCGGCGATCGCAGCGGCGGGGACTCCGTCGTGCGATCCACAAGCACCCTGCCCCACACCAGCGCCGGCGCGATTACTGCCCAGCGGGGGCCGATGTTATGATGCGCTTAGTGGTTAATCTCACCTTACCGGAAGGTACAGCCATGTATATCGACATCCAGCCGCTCAAGCCAGGCGAGCAGAGGCCATTTCCCCAGCCGTTGGGGTTCGGCCGTCTTTTCGCAGACCGCATGTTCAGCCAGCACTACACGCCAGAGAAGGGCTGGCACGACGCCCGCATCGGGCCGTACGAGCCGTTCGTCATGGACCCCGCCACGGTCGTCCTGCACTACGGACAGGAGATCTTCGAGGGCCTCAAGGCCTATCGCCGGCCCGACGGCAGGATCAACCTGTTTCGGCCATGGGAGAACGCGGCGCGTTTCAACCGTTCCGCCCAGCGGATGGCGATGGCGTTGGTAGATCCTGAGGATCACGTCGAGGCGATGGCGTCGCTGGTCAGCGTGGTCCACGAGTCCGTGCCTTCGCAGCCGGATTCATCGCTCTACATCCGTCCGACGTTGATCGCGACGGACGTGGCGCTGGGCGTTCATGCGAGCAAGAGCTACATTCACTTCATCATCGCTGGGCCGGTAGGCCCCTACTTCTCGACGGGGTTCAATCCTGTCGCGGTGTACGTGTCCCGCGATAAGGTGCGCGCGGTGCGCGGGGGCACGGGCGAGGCCAAGACCGGCGGCAACTACGCGGCCAGCCTCTACGTGGCGGAGGAAGTACAGAAGCTCGGCTTCCAGCAGGTGCTCTGGTTGGACGCGGTGGACCGGCGTTATGTGGAGGAAGTCGGTGCGATGAACATCGCTTTCGTCTACGATGGAAAGCGCATCGTGACGCCCGCGCTGTCGGGCAGCATCCTGCGCGGCATCACGCGTGATTCAGTGCTGCGCCTGGCGCCCGATCTGGGCTACGAGGTGGTCGAGGATCGCATCGACGTGGACCAGCTATTGCAGGACGTCCGCGCCGGGCGGGTGACCGAGGCGTTTGGGATCGGGACCGCTGCGGTGATCGCGCCGGTCGGCCGGCTGGGCGACGAGAATCACGTGGAGACGATCAACAACAACGAGTCCGGCCCGGTCGCGCGCCACCTGTACGAGGCGCTGACGGACATCCAGTACGGCCGCGCGCCGGACCCGTACGGGTGGACAATGGCCGTGAAGCCGTGGGAGTAACGGCCTGAGGTTGCGATCGGACAACCACTTGCACGCGCCAGCCGACAGTGATATACTGGCAGAAAAGCAGAAAATCTGCCTGATGGAGGTGTGGCCATGGTGTCCGAAAGCACTGTATTGCGCGATAAAGGCGTGTTGACGCTGCCAGTCAGCCTGCGCCGGAAGTATAATCTGCGCGCAGGCGACACCTTCTCGGTGATTGACCTGGGAGAAGGTGCGATCGTCCTGGCGCGGCGCGCTTCCCGGATCGACGAGCTGGGCGATCGGGTGGCACAGATGGTTCAGGAGGCGGGCTATACCCCTGAGCAATTGATGGCCACGCTCGATGAGGAACGCGAACGGTACTACGCGGAACATTACGCGGGTCAAGAGTGACATGGCCGGGCCCGTGCTATTCCTTGATTCGAGCGCGCTGTTTGCCGGTGTTCTGTCGGGAGAGGGTGCGGCACGGGTGCTTCTGCGGCTGAGCCGCGAGCGCCTGGTGCAACTGATCGTATCGGAACAGGTGATCGCGGAAACGGAGCGCAATCTGGCGCGCAAGGCGCCCCTGGCCTTGCCGTACTACCGCCTGGCCCTCAAGGAGGCGCAGCTCCGCATCGTCAAAGACCCATCCGCGACAGACGTGCAGCGGGCGGGTGACCTCGTAGGCCACCCGCCCGATATCCCGATTTTGCTGGCCGCAATGCACAGCCGTGTCGATTACCTGGTCACCCTGAACCGGCGCCACTTCATCGATGATCCTCTTGTCGCCAGGCGTGCCGGGTTATTGATCGGCACACCCGGCGATGCATTGTCATGGGTGCGGGCGCGGCTGACAGCCGCTTTGTGAGCAACTAAGGTCGTTGCCTCGCAAAGACCACCTTTCCGGCCTCGACGTCCGCGCGGATCGTGTCGCCCCGCTTGAACTTCCCTTCGAGCAACGCCAGCGCCAGCGGATCCTGCACGTATTGCTGGATGGCCCGCTTGAGCGGCCGCGCGCCGTAGGCCGGGTCGTACCCCTTCTCCGCCAGGAACGCCACCGTGTCATCGCTCAACTCCAGGTTCAGCCCCTGGCCGGCGAGGATCTTCCGCAGCCGCTTGAGCTGTACCTGGATGATCTGTGCCAGGTCGGAGCGGGACAGGCTGTGGAATACGATGATATCGTCGACCCGGTTCAGGAACTCGGGCGGGAAGTTCTGGCGCAGCGCAGCCAGCGCGCGCTCCTGGCGCTGCTCGTCTGTCAGCGCCGGATCGTTGATGAACTGGCTGCCGATGTTCGAGGTCATGATCACGACGGTGTTCTTGAAGTCCACCGTCCGGCCGTGCCCGTCGGTCAGGCGGCCGTCGTCGAGCATCTGGAGCAGGGTGTTGAACACCTCGCGATGCGCCTTCTCGATCTCGTCGAACAGCACCACGCTGTACGGCTTGCGCCGCACGGCTTCGGTCAATTGGCCGCCCTCGTCGTAGCCCACATAGCCGGGCGGTGCACCGATCAGGCGGCTCACCGTGTGGCGCTCCTGGTACTCTGACATGTCGATGCGGATCATCGCGGCCTCGTCGTCGAACAGGAACTCGGCCAGCGCACGCGCCAGCTCGGTCTTGCCCACGCCGGTGGGGCCCAGGAAGATGAACGAGCCGATGGGCCGGTTCGGATCTTGCAGGCCGGCACGCGCGCGGCGCACCGCGGCGGCCACGGCCTTGAGTGCCGCATCCTGGCCGATCACCCGCTCGTGAAGGCGCTCCTCCATCTTGATCAGCTTCTCGATCTCGCCCTCCAGCAGTTTCGAGACCGGGATGTGGGTCCAGGTGGCGACGACCTCGGCGACCTCTTCCGCACCCACTTCTTCCTTCAGTAACATGCCTCGACCCTGCATCTCGCCGAGCTCGGCCTCGGCCGCCTCGAGCTGCTGGTTGAGGGCGACGAGCCTGCCATATTGCAGCTCGGACGCGCGGCCGTAGTCCATCTGCCGCTGCGCCTGTTCGATCTCGTTGCGCGTCGCATCGATCTCCTGCTTGAGGTTCGCGACCCGCTCGATCACCTGGCGCTCGCCCCGAAGCCGGGCGTCCAAAGTGTTGC
Source organism: uncultured Anaerolineales bacterium (assembly GCA_964566325.1). GTDB lineage: Bacteria > Chloroflexota > Anaerolineae > CG2-30-64-16 > CG2-30-64-16 > JALOOB01. The sequence continues at coordinate 842 of CAZMIS010000110.1, read as the reverse complement.
GCTCCTCGTTCAGGTCGGCCAGTTCACGTTCCAGTGTGGCCAGCCGTGCCTTCGAGGCCTCGTCGGTTTCCTTCTTCAGCGCCTCGCGCTCGATCTCCAGCTGCATCGCGCGGCGCTTGATCTCGTCCAGCTCTGCCGGGTCCGACGTGATCTCCATGCGCAGCCGGCTGGCCGCCTCGTCGATCAGGTCGATCGCCTTGTCGGGCAGGAAACGGTCCGAGATGTAGCGGTGCGACAGAGTCGCGGCCGCGATGACCGCGCCGTCCGTGATGCGCACGTTGTGGTGCACCTCGTAGCGTTCCTTCAGCCCGCGCAGGATGGAGATGGTGTCCTCGACCGTTGGCTCCTCGACCAGAACGGGCTGGAAGCGGCGTTCCAGCGCCGGGTCCTTCTCGATGTGCTTGCGGTACTCATCCAGCGTGGTCGCGCCGATCGCGTGCAGCTCTCCGCGTGCGAGCATGGGCTTGAGCATGTTGCTCGCGTCCATCGCGCCCTCGGCCGCGCCTGCGCCGACCACGGTGTGCAGCTCATCGATGAAGAGGATCACTTCACCGGCCGAGTCCGTGATCTCCTTCAATACGGCCTTGAGGCGCTCCTCGAACTCGCCCCGATACTTCGCACCCGCCACCAGCGCACCCATGTCGAGCGCGATGACGCGCTTGTCCTTCAATCCCTCGGGCACGTCTCCGCGCACGATGCGCTGCGCCAGGCCCTCCACGATGGCCGTCTTGCCCACGCCGGGCTCGCCGATGAGCACCGGGTTGTTCTTCGTGCGCCGCGACAGGATCTGGATCGTGCGGCGAATCTCCTCGTCCCGGCCGATGACCGGGTCGAGCTTGCCC
>CAZMIS010000109.1:0-10884 GCA_964566325.1 uncultured Anaerolineales bacterium | reverse complement strand
CGCGAGGTCGCCGAAAGTGCGTTGTCCATTTGCGTTCATTTTAGCGCATGCGCGCAGGGGGGCCAAACGTACCTGCCTGGTTCGGGCCGATTTGTTCATTCTCCGCCGTGGCGGTACAATGAGCGACGCTCACCTACATGAAGCTAGTATCTCTATTCGTTCAACCCCTGGGTCCCGCGCTGATTCTGAGCCTCGGCGGCATTGTGCTCGCGTTGTTGCGGCGCCGGATGCGCCGCAGGGCGGTTCTCGCGCAGATGATCGCCGGACGCTCCCTTCCCGGGCTGCCCAAGATTGCGTCCTACGAGGCTCGCCTGCCGATCGCGGTGCTCGCAGTCCTGGCCGCGGCGCTACTGCTCCTCCACCTGCGCACCGTTTCACCGAGTCCGACGCTGGGCTGGACGTGGCAGCCTCTGACGGTTGCCGGCAGCGTGATCGAATGGCGCCTGGACGCGTGGAACTGGACCACGTCCGCGCTCATCATCGGCCTGACCGGGATTGCACTGCTGCTCGGCGAAGGCCTGATGGGGCCGCCGGAAAAGCCACGGCTGGACAGGGTGGGGGTCGACCATGAGCGCACACTCTACCTGGGCGCAGCTGCACTCATTTTCGTGGGGTCCGGCAACATCCTGACCATGAGCATGGGGTGGGTCATCCTCGACGCCGCGCTGGCGCTCCGCCTGAACCTGTCCCGCGAGGCGGCCACTTCGGCCCGCGCATGGGGTGCACTGAGCCTGGCCGGCGTGCTGTTGCTCCTGTTGCTGACCCTGCTCGGGGAAGATGGCATCCGTGCGGACCTGGTCGCGCCCCGGTTGAGCGGACTGGAGCTCTCACTGCTCTGGCTTGCCGCGTTGATCCGCGCAGGGGTTTACCCCTTCCACTACTGGCTCACCGGGCACGGCAATGCGCGCCACGAGCACTGGCTGCCGATGCTGTTGATCGGCCCCCTGACCGGCCTTTGGTTGCTCGCCCGGGTCCATGCGATGGCCGGGGCCGGCTGGCTGCGCCGGCCGGAATGGATCGCGCTGAGCACGTTGGCCCTCCTGGGCACTGCCCTGGTGGCGTGGACCGTCGAAGACCCCGCGCGCAGGTGGCGCTGGATTGCCCTGAATCGCGCGAGCCTGGCCGTGATGGTCGCCTATACGTCTGCCGTCGCCGGGCCCGAGGCCCTCGTATGGAGCCTGGCAGCGTACGGCCTGGGCTGCGCGTTGCTCGCGGCCGGCCGGGCCGCAAGCGAACGATTCGGCTGGCGCGGCGTGTCAGCCCTGGCTGCACTGGCGCTGTGGGGCCTTCCGGGCACCGTAGGCTTCATGACGCGCGACGCACTGGTGTTCCCGACCGAGTCTGCCGTGGCCGCGCCGCTCTTCGGCGTCGTCATGCTCGCGGAGATACTGCTCGTTGCTGCGCTGTGGCAGGCGGTTGCCGAGCAGCCCCGGGCGCCCGCTGCCGGAGATCGGCGGGAGTGGCGGTCTGCGCTGCGGATCGCGCTGGCAGTCGTGGTTCTTGCCGTGCCGCTCATCGCTTTCGGGCTGTTTCCGCGATCACTGGCAGCGCTGGCCGGCTGGACGTCCGGCGCTGAGGTGCCCGGGCTGGCCGGCGTCGTGGCTGGCGCCAGGCGATCCGTCTGGATCGGGCTGGCGCTGTCGGCCGTCTTGGGGGCTGCACTCGCGCTCTTCAGGGTGCGCCTGTTGGGGCAGATGCGGGGGTGGCAGGCCGCCATTGCGGCCGTGGCCAGTCTGGAATGGCTGTATCGCGGCATCACGGCCCTTTTCGGCGTCTTCGCGGCCGGGCTGCAGTACTTCGCCACGTTGGGTGAGGGCGCGGGCTACCTCGGATGGCTCGCGGTTGCGAGCCTGATTCTCTGGGTTCTGCTCCGGGGATGATGCACCATGTCGCTGACTGACCTGTTTCGCCAACTCAGCCTGCTGATCGGGGCGCCGGCCGTGTTCCTCGCCGGCGCGGGCGCGGTCCTGATCGTCGTGCCGCGCGACTGGCGGGCGGTGTTGTTCGGCTATGCGCTCGTCAATGTCATGCTCTCGCTCCTGCTCTCGCAGGTCATCCCCACGGAGTGGGCCCTGCAGCAGGCCATCGCCGGCGGCCTCGTTGCCGTCATGCTCTTCCTTTCGGCGCGCCAACTGCGCCACCCGGCCGCTTCGCTGGCTGGTTCTGCCTGGCCCCGCATGACCTCGTTGTCGCCGTTCCGGCTCCTGGCCGTCGGCCTGGCCGGCATCACGTACGCCGTCGTCCGGGACAGCATCACCTTTCCGCTCATCTCGGAGCTCTTCCGTGATGCCGTCCTCTGGCTGTGCCTCATCGCTGCGCTGGGCCTGGCCCTGCACCAGGAACCGCTGCATGCCGGGCTGAGCCTGTTGACCTTCGTCGGCGCCGTGCAGCTCATCATCTTCTCTCTGTTCCAGGAGCGCATGCTCGTGGGCATCTTCCAGGGCGGGCAAGTGCTGCTGGGACTGGCCATCGCCTACCTGGTCGTCGCGCATGGCCTGGCCGGCCCAGCGGCTGCGGGCGCAGGGGGGGAGTCGCTCGCCATCCCCGAAGAGGGAGGCCCGGCATGATCGCGGGACCCGTACTCCTGCTCGGCCTGCTGTTCGTCGGAGCCGTTGCGGTCTACGTTTTGCGCCGCGTGGAGGCGCTTGCTGCAGTCATCGCAGCGAGCCTGTCCGCACTGATCGCCGTCGGGCTGTGGCAGCTCCCGCTCGACGCGCCTGCGGTGCTCGCGGGCCGGCCGGTGGACATGGGGCGAGCGTTCGTCTCCGGCGGCGCGTCGCTGCAGATCACGGCCGCATCGCAGGCCGTGCTGGTCTTCCTCTTCGCCATGGCTGCGGCGACCTTCGTCCTTGCCTGGAAGACCTTTCAGGGCCGCACCTTCTATCCCTTCGGGCTGGTCCTGCTTGCGCTGTGGAGCATCGTCGTCCTGCTTCAGCCCCTGACGCTGACGCCCTTCGCCGTGGTGCTGGCCTCCGTGCTGTCGGTGTTCGTCATCCAGGCGGGACGTCCAGGCGACACACAGGGTGCGTGGCGGCAGCTGCTCTTCCCCACGCTGGCAGCGCCGTTCTTCACGATCGCGGTCTGGTACATCAACCAGGCGGCGCTGAACGTGGACGATCAGGCGCCATTGCGCACGGCCGCGTGGCTGCTGATCGGCGGCTTCGTGCTGCTGCTGCAGCCCGCGCCCCTTCACGTGGCGCTGCCCGCGGTCGCCCGCCAGGCCCCGCCCGTGGTTGCTGCGTTCCTGTGGGCCGGCGGCCAGGCAGTGACGCTCTACCTGCTTCAGCGCTTCCTGGTCACCTACCCCTGGCTCAGCGAGGTCATCGACAGTGCACGGTGGCTGCTCTGGCTGGGCATATTGACCGCACTCCTGGGCGGCGCGCTGACCGCCACGCAGAGCCGCCTCGGCCGCCTCACCGGTTATGCGGCCCTCTACGATTACGGCATCCTGATCGTGGCGCTGGGGCTGCGCGGCACCGCCGGCCTGCCCACGGCGATCTGGCTCCTGATCACCCGCACCATCTCCCTCATGACCATGGCGACCGGCGCCGCCGCGCTGCGGCATTACATGGCATCGGACAGCTTTGACCATCTTCGCGGCGCGGCATCACGCCTGCCTGCCGCGGCAATCGCCCTGCTCGCAGGGGGCTTCGGCCTGGCCGGACTGCCTCTCACGCCGCAGCTCGCCTCCCGATGGGCCCTCCTGCAGCTGGTAGGGGAGAACGACGTGCGGTGGGCGTGGCTGCTTATCGCCGGCGCGCTGGGCGTGGTCATCGGCGTCGTGCGCGCAGGCCAGGCCTGCCTGGGTGAGCTCAGGTTCTCCCGGGTCGAACGGGAGCCGGCCAGCCTGACAGTGCTGGCAATGTTGTTGGTCCTGATCGGCGTCATCCTGGGGTTGTTTCCCCAGTTGCTCACCGATCCGGTGGCATCCGTCATTCTCCCTCTTTCCGTACTGGAACCTTGAACCTGATAGGTTTTGAGAGCCAACGCCGGATATAGTTCCCCACGGCGTTCGATGCGCCACCTTTTTTGAGTTGAGGCACGTGAAACATGGCACGAACATCTCGCATCAGCGGCTTCTATCAGCTGTCCGCAGCCCAACGCCAGCTCGTGGTCGCAGAGTGGGCCGCGCTGTCGGATGAACAGACGGCCGCCGCAGAGGAGCTCCTGCGCAACCTGGGCGGACTGACGCTGGATCAGGCCGACAAGATGGTCGAAAACGTCGTCAGCACGTATGCGCTGCCGCTGGGGATTGCAACGAACTTCGTCGTGAACGGCCGCGATGTGCTCGCGCCGATGGTGATCGAGGAGCCATCGGTCGTGGCCGGCGCAAGCTACGCCGCGAAACTCGCGCGTGCCGGCGGTGGTTTTCACGTTGAGACGACCGAGTCGCTGATGATCGGCCAGATGCAGGTGCTGGACGCGCCCGACCTGGCCGCGGCTGCGGCCAGCGTGCAGGCAGGCAAACAGCGCCTGATCGACCTGGCGAACAGCACCGATCCCGTCATCGTCAGCCTGCACGGCGGCGCCCGGGACGTCGAGATCCGGACCATCCCCGATAGCCCGGTGGGACCGATGCTGGTCGTGCACCTGATCTACGACTGTCGCGACGCCATGGGGGCGAACATGGTCAACACCGCCTGTGAGGCGTTGGCGCCGCTCGTCGAGCAGATGACCGGCGGGCGGGTGAACCTGCGGATCCTGTCCAACCTCGCGGATCGCAGGCTGGCGCGCGCCCGCTGCGTCGTGCCGGCCAGGGAGCTGGCTACGGCCGACCTGGACGGGGACCTGGTCGCGCAGCGAATCGTGGAAGCCTACGCCCTGGCCGCCGTCGATCCGTACCGGGCCGCGACGCACAACAAGGGCATCATGAACGGGATCGATGCCGTCGTGATGGCGACCGGAAACGACTGGCGGGCCATCGAGGCCGGTGCGCACGCCTATGCGGCCCGAGACGGCGTCTATCGCTCGCTCTCGACCTGGAAGTACGTGCCCGGCGAAGGGGCGGAGCAGGGCGGCGCGTTGGTCGGCACGCTCGAGGTTCCGCTTGCCGTGGGCATCGTGGGCGGCGCGACCCGCGTGCACCCGCTCGCCCGCTTTGCGCTGCAGCTGATGGGCGTCAAGTCGGCGAGGGAGCTCGCCGAGATCATCGCCGCAGTCGGTCTCGCACAGAATCTCGCCGCCATCCGCGCACTGGCCACCGAAGGCATCCAAAAGGGCCACATGGCGCTTCACGCCCGGCAGGTCGCGACCGCAGCAGGGGCACTCCCACATGAGGTGGACCGCGTCGCGGCCACCCTCGTGGCCGAGCGACAGATTCGGGCGGACCGGGCCAGGGAAGTGTTGGCCGAACTGCGCGCCGCCTGATTGGGCAAGCAATAGACAGATCGACGAGATCGACAGATTGATTACCGAAAAGTTTGGACAAACATGTTAGTATCGAGACATCGAATGGGAAGTGCTGGAGGACATCAATGCTGAAACCAGATCGTGAGACGGGGATCGTTGGCTACGGCGCGTACGTTCCCCGCTATCGCCTGCCGGCCAGCGAAGTCGCACGCGTGTGGACCGATGGTTCGGGCGGGTTGCCGATCAAGGAAAAGGCCGTGGCGGGCCTGGATGAGGATACACTAACCATGTCCATCGAGGCGGCGCGCAATGCATTGATGCGCGCACGCATCGACGTGACAGAACTGCGCGCGGTGTGGGTGGGCAGCGAGTCGCACCCGTACGCCGTCAAACCTACCTCGACGATCGTCGCCGAGGCCATCGGCGCTGCGCCCTACGTCCAGGCCGCGGATCTCGAATTCGCCTGCAAGGCCGGGAGCGAGGCCATCGTCATGGGGCTGGGCATCGTGGGCTCGGGGATGGGACGCTACGTGCTGGCCATCGGCATGGACACGGCGCAGGGACGCCCCGGCGACGCACTCGAGTACACCGCGGCATCCGGCGGCGCAGCGTTCATCGTCGGTCCCGCCGAGGAGAGTGCGGCCGTCATCGAGGCGACCCTCTCCCACGTCACCGACACGCCCGATTTCTGGCGCCGTGCGTACGCCCACTACCCGAGCCACGGGCACCGCTTTACCGGGGAGCCAGCCTACTTCGAACACGTGGTGAGCGCAGGCCAAGAGTTGATGGAGGAACTCGGGACCAAGCCATCTGATTACCAGCACGTGGTCCTGCACCAACCCAATACGAAGTTCCCTCAGCGCGCAGCCCAGATCCTGGGCTTCGCGCCCGAGCAGATCAAGACCGGCCTGCTGGTCCCCGTCATCGGCAACACCTATGCAGGGTCCTCCCTGATCGGCCTGACCGCGGTCCTGGACGTCGCGACGCCTGGCGACCGCGTCTTTGTGGTCTCCTTCGGCTCCGGCGCGGGATCGGACGCCTTCTCCATTCGCGTGACCGACCGCATCCTCGAGATCCGCGATCGGGCGCCGAAGACGGAGGAATACATCGCACGGCGCAAGGTGATCGACTACGCGACCTACGTGCGTTATCGCCATAAGCTGCAGATGAAGTGAGGCAACAATGAGAGACGTAGTCATCATCGGCGTCGGCCAGACGCGCGTCGACGAACACTGGGGCCGGTCGCTGCGCCATCTTGCCCACGACGCCATCATGGCGGCCATGGCCGATGCGGATATCGAAACCGCAGACGCGCTCTTCGTGGGCAACATGCTCTCGGGCGAGCTGAGCGGCCAGGAGCACCTGGGCGCGCTGGTCGCCGACTTCATCGGGCTGCGCGGCATGGAAGCCATGAAGGTGGAGGCCGCGTGCGCCTCGGGCGCTGCCGCGCTCCGTGTGGGCCTCATGGCAGTTGCCAGCGGCATCCACGAGGTCGTGATGGTCTGCGGCGTGGAGAAGATGACGGATGCGATCGGCGACGTCGTGACGTCCGGCCTGGCCATGGCCGCCGACCAGGAGTACGAGGTCAGCCAGGGCATCAGCTTCGTCGGGCTCAACGCGCTGCTCATGCGCCGCTACATGCACCAATTCGGCGTCAAACACGAGGACTTCGCCGGCTTCGCGGTCAACGCGCACAAGAACGGCGCCCATAACCCGAACGCGATGTTCCAGAGCCCGATCAAGCCGGAAACTTATCTGCGCGCGGGCATGATCGCCGACCCGATCAACCTGATGGACTCCAGCCCGGTATGCGACGGAGCGGCTTGCATCATCCTGGCGCCCGCGGAACACTACCGGTCGAAGGCGAAGGCCCATATCCTGGCGTCCACCGTCGCGACCGACAGCCTGGCAATTCACGACCGCCGCGACCCGATGAGCCTCGATGCCGTCATGCTGTCGAGCCAGAAGGCTTACGCCCAGGCCCGCCTGACCCCCGCGGAAATCGACCTGTTCGAGGTGCACGACGCATTCACGATCATGGCCGCGTTGTCGCTGGAGGCGGCAGGCTTCGCACCGAAGGGACGGGGCGTGCAGCTGGCGATCGATGCGGAGATCGGGATCGGCGGCCGCATCCCCATCAGCACCATGGGCGGCCTCAAGGCGCGGGGACATCCGGTCGGCGCGACCGGCGTATACCAGGTCATCGAGGTGGTGCAGCAGTTGACCGGGCAGGCCGGGGCCAACCAGGTTCACGGCGCCAGGATCGGCATGGCCCAAAACATCGGTGGCAGCGGTGCGACGGTCGTCACTCATATCCTGGGCGCCGTCTGAACCTGTCAAAAGCTATCTTTTTGAGGCTATTGGCGGGAAATCCGACTTAAGTGATAGTTTTTGGCGGCACAATCGCGATAGAATAATCGCCATAGTGATAGAGTCTAAGCCCCCGAGCGGGCTTATCTGGAGGACCTGACTACATGTCTATTCCGCGTAATTGGCGAACCCGCCAACAGCGTTACAGCCTGAAGGCTGAAGTCTGCAATACGTGTCACAAGACCATCTTCCCGCCGCGGGATGTTTGTCCGCATTGTGCTGCTGAGAAGCAGAGCTGGACCAACCTGAGCGGCCAGGGGGAAGTTTTTTCCTTCACGACCATGTACAACGCGCCTGCGGTGTTCGAGGAATACGCTCCCTACACCATGGCGCTGGTGAAGCTGGCCGAGGGCCCGATGGTTACGGCCCAGCTGACCGATGTGGACGCGCAGGACGTGGCGATCGGCATGCCGGTCGAGATGGTGACGCGCAAGCTGTCGCAGGACGGCGACGAGGGACAGATCCTGTACGGATACAAGTTCCGGCCGCTGCTCCGCCAGGCAGCATAACGACCCGTGCGGCCCCTGCGGCCGCCAAATAAGATGATGAGAAGGCGGCCGGAATGGCCGCCTTTTTCGTTGGGTCGCGCCGCCAGCCCCCCTCCCCTGTGGTATACTTCGCCGGCGTGATCAACCCTGCGCGCGGAGGAACACTCATGGGCAAAGAGGCAAATCAAAGACTCGTCGTCGGCGTTGACCTGGGCGCGACCAAGGTGCTCGCCGGCGTCGTCGACGCGAACCACAAGATCCTGGCGACCGCGAAGCGCGCGACGAAGGGCAGCCAGGGCGTGGAGCCGGTCATCGAGCGCATCGCCAAGACCATCAGGGACGCGGTGAAGGCAGCGCACCTTTCGCTGGACGACATCGCCGGCGTATGCTCCGCCGCGCCGGGCGCACTCAATCCCGACGAAGGTGTGGTGCGCTTCGCTCCCAACATAGAAGGCTGGGAGGAGATTCCCTTTGCCAGACTGCTCAGCGAGCAACTCGGCGGGCTCCCGGTGTTCATCGAGAATGACGCCAACCTGGGCGTCCTGGGCGAACTGACGCTCGGCGCGGGCCGCGGCGTGAAGAACATCGTCGGCATCTTCGTTGGCACCGGCATCGGTGGCGGCATCGTGCTGGATGGCAAGGTCTGGCGCGGGTCGCACATGACCGCCGGCGAGCTCGGCCACGTCGTGATCATGGCCGATGGCCCCGTGTGTGGCTGCGGCAACCGCGGCTGCCTGGAGGCCGTCTCCAGCAGAACGGCGATCGAGCGGGACATCCGGCTCGGGCTGCGCAGGGGGCGGGAGAGCCTGATCGCCGATTGGCTGCAACAGGAGGGACGGGACCGCATCACATCGGGCATCCTGGCCCAGGCTTACGAGAGCCGGGATCCGCTCGTGTACGAGGTGATCAGCCGGTCGCAGCACTATCTGGGGATCTTCATCGGCTCCATCATCAACTTCATCGATCCGGACATGATCGTCATCGGCGGAGGCGTGGCCGAGGCGCTGGGCGAAGCCTACGTGGAGCCGGTGCGTGCCGTGGCCTACCAGTATGCGATCAACGGCCGCGACGCGCGCTCGGTGCCGATCGTGCTGGCCCAGCTGGGCGACAACGCGGCGCTCCTCGGGGCTGCGGTCCACGCGCGCAAGCGCCTGGCGGCTTAAACAAAGAACCCGCCCTGCATCTGCGGTTGCAGGGCGGGCATTCCCGGAGGCCTGGCCTCCAGGTTGAGCCTCTCGCTACTCGACGAAGATCTCGACCCGCTCGTTGTCTTCCTGATCGTCGACGCTCAGCACCCGCCCCTGGATGCCATCGCGCAGCGCAGACTGGATCAGATTGCTGTCCATGCCGGAAAGCTCAGGTGCGAAGCGTGCCCCCATCTTGAGCGCGATGTCCACCAGCCCGATCGGCACCGTCACGTTGAGCTTGATGCGATCGCCGGCCCGGTCGGTCACCTTCACGCGGAGCCAACGCGCCCGGCCGCCGTCCCCGCGTCCAGCCTCACCGCCCGGCGCGCGCAAGGCTTCGAGCAACCGCGCCCCCTCTTCTGCGGTGATCTGCTTCTCACTGATCATCTTCAGGATTCGCATCCGCTCTTCCGCACTCACCATCGTCGACCTCCTATCACAGCGCCTCTTGAAACCCGATGCGCCGGCGCATGGTGATCAGGTCTCGTTGCGGCACGAATCCGGCTGCGCGGAGCGCCGCCACCCCTTCCTCGTGCTCTCCATCGTGAGCCACGAGCACAGGGCTCGAACCTGCCGTGCCGAGCGAGCGAAGGCCCTGGGCGATGAGCGACTGCTCCACGCCGCCGCGCGCCGAGGGACGCACGGCAAAACGCAGCATGCTATGTGTGCTTCCCGCGCCTGACCGCGTCTCGACTGCACCGGTCAGTTGTCCGTCCTGCCAGGCGCCCCAACGTTCCACCCGCCGCAGGCCCGTCCAGTTCCCCAGCCATTCACCGACCATCTGGCCGAATCCCACCTGGTAGTCCGAGCTGCGCACGGGATCGGCCCATTGTGACAGCGGGGACCTGGCCGCTCGGGCAAGCTCGAACAACTCGCCCCCGGTCAGGGTCCGCAATGGAACCAGTTGCGTGGTGACTGGCAGCGCGTGCACTGGCGGGGCGTCCAGCCGCCACACCGCGTCCCGCGCGATGGCGGTGAAGCCCAGCTCACCGTACAGGGACTGCGCCCCGGCATTGTCGGCACGGACCTGAAGCACGGCCCAACTGCCCTGGCGCTGCACGATCTCGCGCAAGGCGGCCAGCATGAGCGCGCGGGCTATGCCGCGGCGCCGATAGGCAGGCAGCACGGCCACGTTGCTGATACGCCAGCGCAAGCCGACCTGGTCCAACGGCTGGACCGTGACGTTCCCAATGATCTGACCGCCCTCCATCCAGACATGGCCCGAGATGAAATCGTTGAACAGGGCCATGGTGAGGGTGCCGCCGATCACCGGACTCAATTTGCCCGCGAGCTTCATCTCGTTCAGCGCGGTGCGGCCGCGCGCGTCCAATTCCTCAGAGAACACGGACGCCACCAGCTCAGCAACCTGGCGCATGTGCCGGGCGGGATCAAATGGCTGCGGCCCGTCGGGGGAAGTGTCGGTTCGACTCAGGATATAGGCTGCCACGGCCAACCCTTCTGGCAGGTAGATGACACGTTCGAGCCTTAGT